>JAKOEO010000033.1:0-24095 GCA_022321325.1 Candidatus Magnetominusculus sp. LBB02
AGGCGAGTTCCTTTGTTGATAAGCTAAAGAAGAGGATGGAGGAAAAGAGGAAGAAATCCCTATCTTTGCTTGTTAAGAAAGCATATGATATAGGGAAAGCTGAACAAGATAAGATGCACTTTGCTTATGATAAATTGTTCAAAGCTGGTCTCTCCAGTGAAGGAGTAGATAAATACTACCATAGTGTTGCTCACTGCAAAATTGCCAGGCTGGGGGAAAAAGGAGAAAGTACTTCACATGGCTTGGGGTTAGGAAAAGAAGCGTTAGACATTCTAAATCAACATTTTTTTCGAACTCCACTAGGCACTCCAGCAAAAGTCAAGGACAGCTATGAGGACTTAGAGGCAAACGAAATAGGCAGACAAGCGGGGTTAAATGGCGATCCTTCAAAGTCTTGCGAAGAACTTTGCAAAGGGCAATGGCCACAGGGCATTCCAGAGGAATACAAGATATGATAAGGGTGCTAACCATGCACTACATCAACTAAAAAAGGCAATGAGGCGCGCCGTTGCTTGTAATGATACTCTTAGTGCATGAACCAGAGCCAAGCAAGCAACGGCGGATTTGGAAATGAATAAAATTATCATAGCTTATTTGTCTACATATGTTTATAATATAACAATGAATACAAATATTATAAAAATGAAATCATTGAATCTGATGGTCTCTGGATTGATTGTTATTCTATCAACGATAGCTTGCGAAAAAGATAAAGGCCTAGAGACTTACATTAGCGGGACTGGTCACGCTAACGAAGTAATATTTGATAATGGTTCTCAACGCAGTCATAGGGTGACGCTTGACAATTTTACTAAAGATGCCTTTGACATTAGAGAATATTTTTATAATAATAGAGATGATAGTCTATATTATTGGTTGACTTTTAAATATGCCGCATTTGCAACTGACTGCAGGGAAGTGGATGAAGGTATGGTTGTATTTCCAAACTCAAGAAAATCCCCTTGCTGGTGGCCTGATAATTTGAAATGGTCATTTTTTCGAATAGGTCCCTCAAAGTATAAGTTTTATCGATGTCGTGCTGGATACGCTGGTTATGGTCTTTCTTTTTTCGAATATTTTGCCATAGATAATGCTATACATACTGGATACTATTGGAAAACAATGTTGGAAGATACATATAAGAATAGTATCAAATACTATTACTACGAATGGGAAGATATTCCGGGACTATGAGGTGTCAAGTCTACTGGTAGAGTTTGTAATCTATTAATGAAATGTTAAATAATATGAATGCTAAAAGAATAATAACAAGCTTATTAAGACTAGTAATCTTAGGTCTTATTATTATATCAACAATATCATGCGAAGAAGATGTTTTAATGCATTTTATTTATTATAAATACAGATGGTTGGAGACTCGCTATGATGGACCAGGCCACGGTAATAAGGCGATACTTGACACAAACTATGATAGATTTGACAATGGATCTATATACACAATTACTGTATCGCTTGATAATTTTACGAAAGATGCCGTTGATATTAGAGAACGCTTTAATGATTTGAGAACTGCAAGTGTGCATTACTGGCTGACTTTTAATTACGTAACATTTTCAAATAGATGCAAAGAAGTCAGCAAAGACATGACTGTATTTCCAGTCTCAATATCATGTCCAGACTGGTGGCCCGATGACTTAAAAAAATCATTTTTTCAAAGAGATCGCTCACGATATAAGTTTTATCGTTGTCGCGCATCATTCGGTGGTGCAGGACTTTCGTTTTTTCAATATTTTGCCATTTATAATTCAACAAACAAAGGATATTATTGGAGAACAATGTTAGAAAATACAGATGAGAAAAGGATAAGACAATGCTATTACGCATGGGAAGATTATAAATAAATTATGACTGTGGCATACTATCAATGACAACATCCGATATTCTATAAACAATAAATACCCCCATATTTAATTCCAGATTAGCAGTTTCTTCTGGTCCCCTGTAATAGAGCCAACGGCAGTATATCACATCTGCGTATGGCTTTGCGGTCATAGGGTATTAAAGGTCATGCCGAATCCTGACCCAATGGGCCTGAAGCCATTTTCGAAGGTCTCTTTTGAAGAGATCCCCGGCGTATTCTGGGGCAATGGCCTATGTGAGATGATAGAAGACGTTCAAACCGCATGTAACGCGATAGCCCGCGCCATCATCAACAATGTCGCCATAGCAAGCGGGCCGCAGCTTGAGAGAAATGTTGATAGAATAATCCCGGGCGAGTCTAAGGAGATGTGGCCGTGGAAGGTGTGGGATGTAACAGATGCGCAGATGTCGGGGGGGCAGGCGCTGCGGTTTTACAGCCCGCCAATGGTAGTAGATAAGCTGATGTCAGTCTATGAATTTTTCCTGAAACGCGCCGAGGAGCAGACGGGCATCCCGACATACACAGGCAGCGGCATGACAGACGTAGCGGCAAACGGCACGGCAAGCGGCTTTTCGATGTTGATAAGTCAGGCCGCCCGCGGCATCAAAAATGTCGTTAAGAACATAGACTCAAAGGTAATCGCCACCTCTGTTGAAAGACAATACTACTTCAACCTTGACCACGACAAGGGGATAGACGACGTGCCTGACCTCAGAATCATAGCGAAAGGCACGTCCTCCTTAATCGCCAAAGAGCAGCAGGCGATAAGACGGAGCGAGTTCCTGCAGACGACGAACAATCCTGTTGACGCAGAGATAATGGGGACAGAGGGGCGCAGACAGCTCTTAAGAGAAGCGGCAAGAGCACTTGAGCTAGACGTAAACAATATAGTGCCCGAACCATCAGCCCAAAGCCCGTCAAACGCACCGGCCAACGCAGAGACCCAACCCGTCCAAGCAAAAAATCCAGCAGGGGACGCGGCATCGGGCGGTGATTTCAAGTTGTTCTAACAAGATGTAACTCATCAGGGCTGCCGCAGAGAGGCAGCCCTGCTAATCAACAAATATAAAGAACATGATAAAGCAAATAATAAAAATGGTCACAGTACTATTGACATGGATATTTGTGATTGTAGGTTCATTAGTTATCTTAGCATTTAAATCTTGTGAGGATGATGTATTTCTGGAAATGTTATCTGCTGATTGGCATGATGCTTATTATCGGGGTAGCGGCCACCATAATAAAGTAAAACTGGATAATTTGACAGAGAGTGCATTTGATATAAGAGAACGGTATAATGACAACTCCGCGTTGACCTATTGGCTAGGTTTCAAGTATGTTACGTTTTCGACAAATTGTAAAGAGGTTCAAGAAAGTCAGACGGTCTTTCCTCACTCAGTAATATCTCCAATCTGGTGGCCTACAAATCTGCAAAGGACAATTTTACCAAGAGATCGGTCTCGCTATAAGTTTTATCTCTGTGAAGCTATGTCTGATGTTTACGTCTTTACATTATATGAGTATTATGCTATCGATAATAAATCAAAAAAAGGATTTTACTGGCACACAAGAAAAACTTATGGAAAATCAAAACGGAGTGACAACAGCACAGACAATATTTCTGGACAACGCGCCGCTCAATGGTGACGTTCAATATTTTATAGACAATAAATACCTCATTTATGCGTTCTGAAGTACTTTGTTTAATAGTCTCTTCGGCACGCCCACAGTAGACCCAACCGGCGTATATCATATTTGCGTTTGGCTTTGCGGTCATAGGGTATTAAAGGTCATGCCGAATCCTGACCCAATGGGCCTGAAGCCATTTTCGAAGGTCTCTTTTGAAGAGATCCCCGGCGTATTCTGGGGCAATGGCCTATGTGAGATGATAGAAGACGTTCAAACCGCATGTAACGCGATAGCCCGCGCCATCATCAACAATGTCGCCATAGCAAGCGGGCCGCAGCTTGAGAGAAATGTTGATAGAATAATCCCGGGCGAGTCTAAGGAGATGTGGCCGTGGAAGGTGTGGGATGTAACAGATGCGCAGATGTCGGGGGGGCAGGCGCTGCGGTTTTACAGCCCGCCAATGGTAGTAGATAAGCTGATGTCAGTCTATGAATTTTTCCTGAAACGCGCCGAGGAGCAGACGGGCATCCCGACATACACAGGCAGCGGCATGACAGACGTAGCGGCAAACGGCACGGCAAGCGGCTTTTCGATGTTGATAAGTCAGGCCGCCCGCGGCATCAAAAATGTCGTTAAGAACATAGACTCAAAGGTAATCGCCACCTCTGTTGAAAGACAATACTACTTCAACCTTGACCACGACAAGGGGATAGACGACGTGCCTGACCTCAGAATCATAGCGAAAGGCACGTCCTCCTTAATCGCCAAAGAGCAGCAGGCGATAAGACGGAGCGAGTTCCTGCAGACGACGAACAATCCTGTTGACGCAGAGATAATGGGGACAGAGGGGCGCAGACAGCTCTTAAGAGAAGCGGCAAGAGCACTTGAGCTAGACGTAAACAATATAGTGCCCGAACCATCAGCCCAAAGCCCGTCAAACGCACCGGCCAACGCAGAGACCCAACCCGTCCAAGCAAAAAATCCAGCAGGGGACGCGGCATCGGGCGGTGATTTCAAGTTGTTCTAACAAGATGTAACTCATCAGGGCTGCCGCAGAGAGGCAGCCCTGCTAATCAACAACACCCCGCATCAGCGGCGCTAATACAACCAGACCCACAGGAGGAAAATATGTCAGAGCAATTTTGGATTCAAGCAGATGATGGCAAGTTTGGAGGAAGCCTTCCCGGCGTTCCCAAACACGGCGGTGGTCACGGTGCAGCAAAGAACAAAAAGCGGCATAGCCCTTTCCTTGCGAAGTTAAAAAAGAACATGCAGATGCGTAAGAGCCGCGCAGCTTTGGTTAGTGATGACAAGCCTACGGCAGTTGGTAATGACGCAAAAGGTGAGGATGGGAAAAAGGCAGGAAGTATGCCCGATGATTCCAAAAAGGGAAATGGAAGCGATATTGCTGAGAAAAAAAAGCAGGCGAGTTCCTTTGTTGATAAGCTAAAGAAGAGGATGGAGGAAAAGCGGAAGAAGTCCCTATCTTTGCTTGTTAAGAAAGCATATGATATAGGGAGAGCGGAACAAGATAAGATGCACGTTGCTTATGATAAATTGGACAAAGCTGGTCTTTCGTATGAAGGTGTAGACAAGTACTATCACAGTGTAGCTCATTGCAAAATCGCCAGGCTTGGGCATGCCGGTGTGATTTCGTCACACACTTTGGGGGTAGGAAAGGAATTTCTTGATATACTTGGAGAAAATTTTAAAAATCCTACTGCTTGGAGCCTTGCACAAAAAGGACTGGACAGCGCACAAGACATGGAAGCAAATGAAATAGGCAGACAAGCGGGGTTAAATGGTGATCCTTCAAAGTCCTGCGAAAAACTTTGCAAAGGGCAGTGGCCAAAGGGTATTCCAGAGGAATACAAGATATGATAAAGGTGCTAACCATGCACTACATCAAATAATAAAGGCAATGAGGAGTGCCGTTGCTTGTGATGATACTCTGGCTGCATGAACCGGAGCCAAAGCAAGCAACGGCGGGTTTGGCGATGAATTAAAAAAACATAGCTTTTATTGTCTACATATGTTTATAATATAATAATGAATACAAAAAATAAAATAGTAAAATTCTTTAAGCCAATAGCCTTTGGGCTGATTATTATTGTTGCAAGCATAGCTTGCGAGGATGAGATATTTACGCACCTTACGTATTATAAAGATAAGTGGCTTGAAACCTATTACAATGGACCAGGTCATGGTAATAAAGTAGAGCTTGTCTCTTATCCATTAAGACTTGATAATGGCTCTATTAAAGTAGAAATATTTTTAACTCTTGATAATGTTACGAGAGATGCTTTCAATATTAGAGAGCGTTTTGAAAATTCTGAAATACATAGTAGAATATATTACTGGTTGAGTTTCAATTATAAAACATTTTCGACAAACTGCAAAGAGGTTAGTAAAGACATGGTTGCATATCCAATTTCAATATCATCTCCAAGCTGGTGGCCTGATGATTTAAAAAAATCATTTTTTCCTATAAATCGCTCAAAATATAAGTATTATCGGTGTCGTGCTGGATATGCAGGCTACGAGCTTTCTTTTTTCCAATATTTCGCAATTGACAATGCAACAAAAGAAGCATATTACTGGCATACAATGTTAGTAAATACCAATGAGAAAAGCATAAATAAATACTATTACTCTTGGGAAAAACATAAATAGTTATAGACAGCGTCAGGTTATATTGACAACATCCGATATTCTATAAACAATAAATACCCCCATATTTAATTTAGATTAGCAGTTTCTTCTGGTCCCCTGTCATAGACCAAGCCAGCGTGTACCATGTTTGCGTATGGCTTTGCGGCCATAGGGTATTAAAGGTCATGCCGAACCCTGTGACCCAATGGGCCTGAAGCCATTTTCTAAAGTATCTTTTGAAGAGATCCCCTGCGTATTCTGGGGCAACGGCCTCTGTGAGATGATTGAAGACGTGCAAACCGCCTGCAACGCGATAGCCCGCGCTATCATCAACAATGTCGTCAAGAACATAGACTCAAAGGTAATCGCCACCTCTGTTGAAAGACAATACTACTTCAACCTTGACCACGACAAGGGGATAGACGACGTGCCTGACCTCAGAATCATAGCGAAAGGCACGTCCTCCTTAATCGCCAAAGAGCAGCAGGCGATAAGACGGAGCGAGTTCCTGCAGACGACGAACAATCCTGTTGACGCAGAGATAATGGGGACAGAGGGGCGCAGACAGCTCTTAAGAGAAGCGGCAAGAGCACTTGAGCTAGACGTAAACAATATAGTGCCCGAACCATCAGCCCAAAGCCCGTCAAACGCACCGGCCAACGCAGAGACCCAACCCGTCCAAGCAAAAAATCCAGCAGGGGACGCGGCATCGGGCGGCGATTTCAAGTTGTTCCAAAAGGTTCAACGCATTGAGGACAAGCCTAAGATAACGAGCTAAACTCTAACTCGCTATCCCACGCCATTCATACATATAAACAAACATTGCATATGCAATGATAACTGTTGTAAACTATAAGAGGAGTGTGAACTTGGAAGACACTGGTAAGTTAGTTTATTATGAGAGGCTTCGTGGATTAATTGCCGAAATTGAAGAGGAAAGTCATCGTATCCCCGTTGACCGAAAAAAACTTGGAGATATGCTAAACGCGCTATATGCGGAGATTCAACTTATGCCTGAGGATGAGGTCAAAGCGCGTGAGTTACTTCTTGAAGTTTATTTCTCAGGTCAGTATGTACTTGGCGGGCTGCAAACGAACATAGAAGATTCAGATAAGTATATTAGTACAGACACTCTTGCTTTGTTAATTAGCGAAATTAGCAATGAGGTACAACATTCGCCCGTTGCTATAGAAAGGCTTGCTGAGTTAAATGCCGAACTTAATTTAGAAATTCTACGTCTACAACTTTACCCGGGAAGCAGGCTCCTTGAAATAGCTACCGAACTGTATAACTCAACTCTACGTTTACTTGCGGTTTTGTCTGTAAAGCATGTGGAAGTTGATGCGGATAATGACAAAGTCAGGCAATGCTGGGCAAAGTGTGTTAAGTCCCGAACATTTAATCAACCAAGTGCGCTGACCGCTCATGATTTACTTAATCCCCCTGCTAATAGGTTAGTTGGACCGGTCAAGGCATTATTTGGAGGCCCTGGTCATCCAACATCATGGCAGCATCATTTATGGTTTTATAAGTACAGTAAGAGATTCCCACGCTTAGGCCCCATTGTACACCCGATGGCGAAATGGGGTGGACGGCTTGCTATATTACCAACGTTGGCTGAAGGCAGTTATGATATTTCATCTATGATGGATTGTAAAATGACCTGTGAGCTTAGCGGAAAGACCATCTCTGATTGTGATGGTTTTACCTTAACTGGTGAGCCGTGCGATAGCTTGACAGATGATTCCTGTATTACTTTACCTGATATTTATGGTAAATAGCTTAATTTCAATAGTTGACAGGTGTTGTTTAGGATGATTTACTCGACATATGATACCATAATTGAGATTATGATCATCAGCGTGACGGTGCTTGGCGCTATATTAACTGAGATATTCAATGGGGATAAAGCACGGAGGAAACGATTTCTTGGCAGGGCAGAGCTATGCCCCGATGAGTTCTATCAGCAATACTATGAAAAGTCGGCGCTGCCCAAAGACCTTGTCATTGAAATACTAAACGATGTAGCTCATGCACTATTTTTACCAGCTGCGCTTCTTCGTCCGACAGATAGATTTACTAAGGAATTAGCATCTGAGCCAGGCTGGGAATTTGGCGACGGACTTGGACTAATGGAAATGAAGCTGGATATCCTCTTACGAATAAAAGACCCGAATTATTATTTGCCCGACTTAAATAAGTTAGATGATTATATTCGATTAGTAATAGAGCTTAACAAGTAATAAGACAGATTTATTGAGCAGCAGGCGATAAGAAGAAGCGAATTCCTGCATGCGACGAACGATCCTGTTGATGCAGAGATAATGGGCACCAGACAGCTCTTAGTTGATAGTTCTCATTAAGGAGAATGTACATGAATGACGGTGTCATGACTTTGATGATAGTTGCTGTTATTTTTATATTATTATTTTTTTTAGTCTGACACTAACGGGAGACTCATTAATGAGAAACTCATTGGCGATTCGGTTTTCAGACAGGGCAGAGTTAACCCCCGATGAGTTCTATCAGCAATACTATGAAAAGTCGGGGCTGCCCAAAAACCTTACCATTGAAACACTGAACCTTATGGCTCGTGCCTTATCTATACAAGCTGGACTGCTTCGCCCGACAGATGGATTTACTGTGGAACTAAAGCCAACGGGTTTGTTCTCTAATAATGAATTTGACGAACTGATATGGGAGCTGGATATTCTTTTGAATGAAACCGGCAGGGATTGGCCAGAGCTGGAACTAATAAACATAGACGAATATATTCGATTCGTAGTAGAGCTGCGCCAGATGCAACTGAAGTGCAATAAAAATACTCCGATATGATAATACGCCAAATACAGATTTATAGGCCATCATCAACAGTTTATTCCTTGCCCCCCGTATTTGTAAAATCATTGAAAGAAGATGTATAATAGATGCAGATGGATAGACAATCTCTATAAAGAAGCACAGGAGGCACGATGTTTGAAGGGATATTCCAGCCGATGCACTTGTTTGTTATTATCGCAATACTATTGATTTTCTTTGGCCCGAGCAAGCTGCCGCTATTAGGCGAGGGAATTGGAAAAGGGATTCGCGGTTTTAAGAAGGCCCTCACCGAGGACGACACCACCGCCGCCAAGACTACAGCTGCACCTGCCGAGAAGACTGAGACTAAATAATAACTCGTAGAAAGGCAGCGTTGAGCAACCCCGCACACAACATGCTCTCCGAGCTGGCCAGGCTGTTTTTGAAGCTGGGGGTAACGGCCTTCGGCGGGCCTGCCGCGCATATTGCGATGATGGAGGCCGAGGTCGTCGGCAAGAGAAAATGGCTCACGCGCGAGCGATTTGTTGACCTCGTAGGGGCGGTTAATCTCGTTCCAGGCCCTAACTCCACACAGCTTGTAATCCTGATTGGCTATATCAGGGCAGGGGTTTTGGGGTTGGCCGTTACCGGTCTGTCATTCATCCTTCCCGCTGTTATCATCACCGGCGTATTTGCTCGGGCGTATGTGATGTATGGCGCTCTGCCAAATGTGTCGCCATTTCTTTCTGGCATAAAACCTGCTGTAATTGTCATCATCCTTCTGGCCGTTATCAAGTTGGGGAAGTCGGCAGCGAAAAATATTCAATTGGCAGCCATTGGGGCAGCCGTCTGTGTGGCGTCATTATTAGGAGTAAATGCGATCATGGCATTAATCCTGGGCGGAGCAGTCGGCGTAATAATAAGCGGCGTAAAGGGCAGGACTAAGATTTCCATGATAGCGCTCACACTGGTCTCTGCCATATTCTGGCAATTTCTAAAAATCGGCGATGTATACGCGGCTGTGGCTGAAAGGGCTGCGGCTGCCTCAACTATATCATTATGGAAACTTGGGGCATTCTTTTTGAAGATAGGCTCTATTTTGTATGGCAGCGGCTATGTGCTTACAGCGTTTATCGAGGACGGGCTGGTGCGGGACACGGGATGGCTGACGCAGAGGCAGCTCATTGACGCCATAGCCATAGGGCAGTTTACGCCGGGGCCGGTGCTAAGCACGGCGACATTTGTGGGCTATATGATATCGGGGATACCCGGTGCGGTCATATCAACAATTGCCATATTTCTACCCTCATTCATCTTCGTCCTGATACTAACCCCCCTGCTGCCGCGCCTGATGGCCTCTAAGACTCTATCTGCTTTTCTAGGCGCAATCAACGTTGGCGCAATTGGCCTGATGGCGGCGGTGGTAGTAAAGATGTCAGCCTCAACGCTCACAGACTGGCCAACGATTGCCATAGCCGCTGGTGCGGCAATTGCGGGGTGGCGTTTTAATATTAACGCGGCCTGGCTGGTAGCGGGCGGTGCGCTTTCGGGATGGGTTTTGCGGTTTATATGAATCAAGATTCAAAATAGTATTTTGCAAAATAATAAGACATTATATCTGCCAGTAAAGAAGACCATTTACCAGAGCCAATCTTATAATGACAGACATCTGTCAAGCGTTACATAAATGTAACTATTATGTTACCTGCGCGTTACATCCTATTATAATGGATTCTTAAGGATATATTTTATTTAATATATTTATTGACAAAGGAATAAATGCTTTAGTATCATTTATTAAAGTTGGCGATACTCTATCGCCAACTTATGAAATCTTGCGGAGGATGTTATGTTGTATAAAATCACAAAAGCTGGTCTTTCGTTCAGAGAGTTTAAAAGGTGCATTGAGAATATTGAGATAGCATTCTATGACGAGAAGAGTTATTTGGACAATCGCCAGTACATTGATTTACTACCTTCTTGGACTGATAAACCCGAACCAGAAAAATGTCTCGATGAGATAGCCAAAAGTTTAGATGAAATTACAAAAAAAAGATGCTCCTATAAAAATCTATATTCAGCCATACAGGAAAATGGACAGCTGAAGGGTTTTTACTTTCCATTTGCAGACAGATTTCAACGTTATTTTATGAAGCGTAAATGGCATAATCCTGTAAATAACCCACGACAAAAAGCCGAAGAACTGTTATGCCTTGAGAATGAAAGAATAGGAGATATATACGCTAATTACTCAAATAATGTCAGAGACTTTAAACATTTCATAAATGTAGTGGCAGCAATGGCGCGTCTGATTAATTTCTTTAGGAGCAAAGACAATACAGACACATTTATCACCAGAAATGACGCTTTAGACGTAGATGTTTCTTATCATGAAAGGCACGGTTTCCGTATTTTTACTTTAATGTTGGCTGCATTCTACCATGATATAGGAAAAACAGTAGAGTATCACAGGCATGGAATGGAAGGCTCTATCATACTCTCTGACCATAGAAGTAAGTCATGGAATGATTTTGTTATTATTATCGAAGAGTATCAGAAATTGTATCCAACGGATTTTTGTTATAATTTTGAGCATGACGATTTGATATTTATCTCTGATTTTCTGTATTATCACGACCAGTTTGGAACCCTTTCCACAGGAGAATCCGGTTATCTTAGATTGGTAGATTTGGTGAGCAGAATAAAAAGGCACAGTCTTATACATAATAAAAGACAAGATGACCGCAGCAATAGAGTTCAAACAGACCAAAAGGAATGGAGCTACAGATTTCTGTTTGATTTATGGCTTCTCAATCTTGCTGATATTATCGTATCACGCGACAATAAAGATGAGGTTGACCTTGACTGGGAATATGAGGAAAAGGCAAATAACAAAATAAAAGAGTTTCTTTTATCAAATGAACAGGCAGCTATTCTCATACATGATCTAAATATATCATTTAAGCTAATGAATGATATAAACTTGCATCTCCATTCGGACAATCTATCTGAACTCTATAAAATAACGATCGACTTCTCTAAGAGACATACAACTGAAAGATTAAGAAGGTTGATCTTTAAAAGTATAGAAAAGGCATTGAAGCACTTCTATAAGGTTAACAATTATGATACCCCTATAGAGGATATAACAGAAAAACAGCAACTATACAGTGTTAACAATATTCTTAGAAAGTTTACTGAAACACAGGACGAGTATATGAATCCTGATGATGTTAAAAAGGCATCATATATTAATGCCTATAATGAAATGAGATGTATTGTAGAAAAACTATACGATGATCTTTGTATAGGCGCTTATGATAATGCCTCTGCGGTGTGTCCAAAGGAGAAATTAAATACACTAACCAGGGAAGTAAACGCTATTATAACCCAGCATATAAAAACAGTAGGTGAATTTGATGTATTTTCAGAGAGGTTTTCACTTGTAGGACAAATGGATTATGCCCTGGGGTGTTTTCAACAAATAGTGGCTACTGCCTTAGATTGTGTCTATGCCGAGCTTATAGTGCCACATATATATAAATCAAAACTCATAAGGGATGCAAATGCTGAAGCCATAGATGATGCCTTTTTAGTCAAATTAAAAGGCAAACTATTAGTAGAAAATCTCACATCTATTTTTATTGAAATTATTCATCACTTATTGTTTCGGGACGAGTTTGGCACTCGTCTGCGTAATATAGAATTCAATGACTTAAAAAATAGACTAAATGATGAGAAAATACGGGCTATTCTATCACAGGACGGCCACGCACGTATGAAGCGCGCGTTACAACTTATTCTACAAACTGTGTTTCTTTATTGACTACTGACGGGCAATCGCGCGAGGCTTATATGTGGGCAATTACCTGCACTCTTCTACAAAACCCCTTAACTCATCCACTGAGGCCGCTTTCTTGATAAGATTTTTGAACTCTTCCAGTTTGTCTACTGAATCTATGCCTCTAACCATGTCCATCAACGCCACACCGGCTGAACCATATTTGAGATCAAGCATCCCCTCTATGCCCTCAAGTAAGCCTTCAAGTTTGCCTTCAAGTTTGCCTTCAAGTTTGCCTTCAAGCAATCCTTTAAGCAATCCTTTCTCAAGCCCGCGCTCAATGCCCTCTGCCACTCCGCGCTCCCGCCCCTGCCTGAATCTTACATCGCGTTCCATATCATATACCAGTGCCATAGCCTCTGCCTCCTTGTAAATGTCATACTGCAAGTCCCTCAACTGCGACAGGACTTCCACTTGCTTTATGTACTTGCCACGGAGGGTTTCCTCCTCCACCAGTTCAGCTATACGCTCAAGTACCTCTCTTATAAATATTTTAACACCTTTCCTCTGATAATTGCACAAGATTGATATTATCACCTCTTCCGGTTTGTCAGAATATAAAAATTTCTCGCAGTCCACATCGCGCATGTCTATCAGATTATAACGATGTGTCGTCGTTTCTGTTGACATGCTGTCTTTCATCGTAAGCGGCTCATTCCCTATATAAAACACATACTGCATTGGGGCCATCCCATGAACTTCCATCATATATACCCAATAGCGCAGCTCCCTCAACACCATCTTGGAGTAATTTGTCGCCTGAAACTCTATATGAAGCAGTGACACAGAGCCGTCTTGCAGCTCTACACGAAAAATGAAGTCCGCCTCGCGCTCGTCCGTTATCTGAAGCTTAGTCTCAATCGCAGTGGATTTGACAATTTTCAAGCCGATTACTTCCCTTATCAGGGTATCTACGACATCCTTCAGGATTTCCTTTATTATCTTGTCATATCGTTTAGACATCGGGGCCTTGTGTCACATAATCAGATACGCCTAAGCGACCGCCCTATCGCCTCCGGCAGGACTGACATTACATATGCAGTAAACGTGATGTATTTCCTTATCTGTAACGGCGTTGAGACGTGGGTTCTGTATTTTTTTATCAGGTTTAGAGCTGCCCTGATGTACTTTTTCATGCGTGCGCCCGTGTTTGTGCCGTGTATTCTATAGTGGGCAAGCGGCTCATCTATGAACGCTATCTTATATTGCAGCGCGATTGTCAGCCATAGGTCATAATCCTCTACGGTGATTAACGCCGCGTCTTCGCTGAATTGAAACCCCTTCCCGTTTCTAAACATCACAGTCAGACACGATATGTAATTAAAGGACAGATATAAGTCGGCAAATTGCCCTGTGTGGGTCAGACCAACCCGCCTCATGGGCGCCCTACCCTTTGTGTATTTTATTACACCGTCTTCTACAGCCGCAGCCTTTGAATAGACCATGAAGATGTCGTCATTGGCGTTTAGATAGTTGACCTGCCTTTGAAGTTTGTCAGGCAGCCATAAGTCATCCGAATCCAAAAATGCGATAAACTGCCCGCGCGCATCCCTTAGGCCAACATTTCTTGATGCCGCAATCACGCCCTCGTTTCTGAATTTTATATATTTAATTTGCTCGCTGCCGTAGCCGCGCACAATCTGCTCAGTATTGTCAGATGAGTAGTTGTCTATCACGATTAGTTCCCAGTTGCGGTACGTCTGCGCCATTACGGAATTAATCGCCTCGCCAATGAACGCGCCATAGTTATACGTAGGCATGATTATTGAGACAAGTTCAGACATCAACGAAGCCTTCACATAATTTCAGACAGCGCCCTATCTCCTCATCCATATTGCCCTCAAGCCGGAATCCTGTCTGTTTTATCTTTTCGATACTGTAGTTGGTGGGTGTTAGAAACGACTCGTTGGCTGACGGGACTGCCGCCTTTATCGCGCTGATTTGGCGTCCATACTGCCCTTCATAGACCCGCGCCACATGCCCTGCCGCCTCTAATATCGTCATCGGGCATTCACCCCCAAGATTATACAGCCCATCCCCCCATTGCCCATTTAGTTCATAGATGAGATGTTCCACTGCGCGTGCCACGTCGCGTATTGATATGAAATCCCTGTACTGCCTGCCGGAGGATTTTAAAGTCAGCTCACCCGTGGTTACGGCCTGGCGGCAGAGGTCATTAAATACAAGGCTCCAGCGATTTACGCCCCTGTCTGCCGGGGCGCCGTAGGCGTTTGAAAGCCTTAGTATCGCCGTGGTCATCCCATTATAGCGCCTGAACTGATCAACAAACCCCTCGGCGGCAGCGTGTGTCGTGGCATAGGGATGATACGGCCTGATTGGCGTCTGCTCTGTTATAATTGGCCTGTCAATATTTTCTCCATAGACGTGAATCGTCGAGAAATAAATGAATTTTCTTACGCCGTTCTCCGCCGCAGCCCTAAGCAGCCGGTACGTCCCCTCCGCAGTTATTCTTATTGCCATCGCAGGGTCGCGCATTGAGTCTATCTCGTTTGCGGCGGCAAGGTGCACTATGGTATCAACTTCAGAAACGGCGCGCTCAATTGACTTCTCATCCTCTAATGACATTTCCATCATGTTAAAATCATCGAACCACGACGGAAGCGCCTCATTATTAGTCGTTGTAATGGTTATGTCTGAATCTTTATATTGTTCTCTAAGATAAAGGGCAGTGCGCCCGCCAATAAACCCCCTGCCGCCGGTTATCAGTATGCGCACTACAGCACCCACTTGTAGGGGATACGGGGGTCGTCGGGGGCGCATTGTTCGGCCTCTGCGGGGTCGTGCATTTCAGTGGCGCAGTTGGCCAAAATTGATATGCCGTCAGAGATACCCATAAAACCGCTCCACACAAGCGGCGGCACATGCACCAGAGAGTAGTTTCCCTCGCCGATGGTAAAATCATCAATAAGGCCGCGTGTTGGCGAATCTGCCCGCTCATCATAAATTACAAGCCTTATACGGCCAAATGGGACTGCCAGATTAAGCGCCATTTGCTTGTGCAGCTTCCACGCCTTTACAGCCCCGGAATTCACTACGGAAAAATAAATCTCTCCAAATCTCTCAAACTGCGGCCAATCGCGCCTGAGCATGTGCATCACCTTGCCGCGGTCATCTTCAATCTGCTTTAGCGGGGATACCGATACGCCTTCTATCATTTACCTGTCAGCGCCCAGCCGATAAACTTTTTCTGCGCCTCTTCAATATAACGCTCAATTTGACCAATGGAAAACTCAAACATATCGCCGCCTCCAGCATAATATGACTTGTACCAGAGCGCAGTCAGCCCGACAGTCTCCTTAAAGTCAAGAACGGCACGCCAGTTAAGCAGAGCAAGGGCCTTATCGCAGCACAGTTTAAGCAGCGAACTTTCCTTTATATCAGACCCCTCGTGCCTCAGCGGACTGACGCCCCAGTGCGCCATAAACTCCCCTATCAGCTCACCCACTGAGTGGTTGGCCACCGCGTCAGGGCCGAAATTGAAAGACTCTCCCTGCCCAATATCTGAGCCAATGAGCCTTGCGCCAAGCAGCAGATAGCCGCTTAGAGGCTCCAGCACATGCTGCCACGGGCGCGTGGCATTTGGATTTCTGATTACCGCCTCACGTCCCTCCGACCACGCCCTAACGCAGTCAGGAATTATCCTGTCCCGCGCCCAATCACCGCCGCCAATGACATTTCCCGCTCTGGCCGTTGCCAAACGCGGGGCATTATCTTTAGAAAAAAACGACTCGGCATATGACCTGAACACAATCTCGGCACATGCCTTTGAGGCGCTGTATGGGTCTGCACCGCCCAAGGCGTCTGTTTCCCTGTATCCCCACGGCCACTCCACATTGCGGTAACACTTGTCACTCGTTACGATAACCGCCGCCGCAACCGTCCTGGTGTGCTTTATGCACTGCATGACATTGGCCGTTCCCTGAACATTGGTGCCGAATGTCAAAAGCGGGTCTTCATAAGAGACCCTGACAATGGGCTGTGCCGCCAGATGAAAGACTATATCGGGGCAAAATTCCTGAAATACCTGAGACAAACGAGCGTAATCTCTTATGTCTCCGTTATAATTTCGTATTCTTTCATTAAGTTTAAGCACATCGTAATTGCATGGGTCAGAAGGAAGATAAGAAGAAAATCCTGCCACCTCAGCCCCAAGCCCCAAGAGCCACAACGCAAGCCATGAACCCTTAAAGCCCGTGTGTCCTGTAACCAACACACGCCGCCCCTTGTAGAGGCCGCCGTAGAGGTCTTTTCTCATAACGTGGAACACCGTAGAGTTCGATAGAGAATTATGCGTGGCACAGATGATATGAAATCAATTGCCGCTATAACAAAGTGGTATAAATAATCGCGCCCATGTCCGCGATGGGCATAGTGGCGCACAATGTGTAACAGAATATGAATCTCATCGGAGTCGGCCGCACCCTTACGCGGCGCCATCCTGCAAATGCGCATAGCTTGTCCGCCGCAAAAAATCACGGCCATTATTTTTTGTCAGAATCACTTATTGTTAATAAATAATCCCTCAACTTCGTCACAGCCATTGCACGATGACTAATCTTATTTTTAATATCGCTGCCCAACTCGGCAAAGGTCTTGTCATAACCGGCAGGGACAAAGACCGGGTCATATCCAAATCCAGATATGCCAGCGGGTTTGGCTGCAATAGCGCCGGCTATCTCGCCATCGAAAAAGAGAGACTTACCATCCATCATCAGACAAAACACGCTTACAAAGCGAGCCGTTCGTTTCCCCTTTGGGACATCCTGCATGAAATCCAGAAGCGCTATGACATTATCTTCGTCGCTGGCGTTTGCACCCTCTTCATTAGAGGCAAAGCGGGCGGAAAACACTCCCGGCGCCCCGTCAAGGGCGTCTACCTCAAGGCCGGAGTCCTCGGCAACTACAGGACTGGTACTCTTTTCATAAACCGCCATTGCCTTAGCAAACGAGTTCTTATGATATGTGTCGCCATCCTCAGCTACATTGCCCATTATGCCATCCGCGCTGATAAACTCTATGCCGGTACCTTCAAACAAGCCGTTTATCTCGCGCACCTTGCCCGCGTTCTTAGTTGCCAGATACAAATTCATCCTTAAGAACCTCCTTTTGAATCCCTACAAGCCCCTCAATCCCAATACGCGCAAGCTCAAGAAGCTCATTCAGGGTATTACCTGTAAACGGGGAACCCTCTGCCGTCCCCTGTACCTCGACATACTTTCCAGCGCCTGTCATCACTATATTCATATCCACATCGGCGTCCTTGTCCTCTTCATAGCATAAATCAAGCATCGGCTGCCCATCAACAACGCCTACGCTTACCGCAGCGACATAGTCAATCTGCGGGATTTTCTTTATCATGCCGTTTCGCGCCGCAAACCTAAGCGCATCAATAAAACAAACATATGCCCCGGTAATTGACGCCGTTCTTGTGCCGCCATCGGCCTGAACTACATCGCAGTCTATAAGAAATGACCTCTCGCCGATTAAAGACAGGTCAACTACGCTTCGCATTGCGCGGCCAATGAGGCGCTGAATCTCCAGCGTTCGGCCATTGGGTTTGCCACCCCGGCCATCTCTGTTCATACGTGTGTGGGTTGACCGCGGCAGCATTCCATACTCGGCCGTTACCCAGCCCTTTCCCTTGTCCTTCAGAAACGGCGGCACGGTCTCCTCTATAGTAGCAGTACAGATAACCCGTGTATTTCCAGCCTCTATCAAAGCCGAGCCCTCGGCATATTTGACAACCCCTCTGGTGATCTTCACCGGCCTTAACTGGGCATTAGTCCTTCCGTCCCGCCTCATATCAGACCTCCGGCACATTGGGCATTTTTAAACTCTATCGCCTTCTCTTCCAGTGAAGAGACTCCTATTTTCGTAATATCCTCCAGCGAATCCACCATAAACCGCTTGCCAATTTGCTGAAATCTCTCCGGGCAGTCCGTAACATAGTATTTTCTAAATGTCGGTGTCTCCGGTGTATTTAGTAATCCAGAGGAGGTCAGTATTTTGGTAACATTTTTTGCCTTTTCAATGGCAGAGTCTATCAGAACAACATCGTCTCCCATTACTTTCTTTATCACCTTCTTCAGAAGAGGATAGTGCGTACACCCAAGCACAAGCGTGTCTATATTAGAGAGCCTCATCTCAGCTAAATACCTGCGCGCAGCCAGTTCAACCACCTCGTTGTCAAGCCAACCCTCCTCAACCAAGGGCACAAACAGCGGACACGAACGCTCCACTACCACAATGTGCTTATCAATGTCCCTGATTGTCCTGCCATACGCGCCGCTTTGTATTGTGGCCTCTGTGCCTATGACCCCTACGCGGCCATTTTTGGTTGCAAGGACTGCCGCCTTAGCCCCAGGCTCTATAACGCCAAGCACTGGTATCTTAAACGCGTTTCTTATTATGTTCAGACTCACGGCAGAGGCCGTGTTACAGGCTATAATTAACAGCTTTATCCCTTTTTCAACGAGAAACGCACCATTCTCAAGCGAATACTTGATGACAGTCTCGGCTGAACGTATGCCATAGGGCACCCGTGCCGTATCCCCAAGATAGATAGTGCTCTCTGCAGGAAGCCGGGCATGTATCTCCTTCAAAACCGTCAGCCCGCCCACGCCGGAGTCAAATATGCCTATCGGCATATCAGCCATGTTTTTGAATTTCATCAATCTTTACCTCTTGTGTGGCTATCCTTTTTATGGGGGCACTGATGCTGTAGTGGCCGCCTATTGTATCTTCTTCTTTTCCATTTATCAAAATCTGCACATCATCCAGTTCTACATTAGAGGTGGCCGTCTCGTAGATACTTTTGATAATCAGAAATTCCTTGAGGGCGTCTCCCTGAAAATTCTTTTTTATCTCAGACGACAAATCCACATAGAGTATCTTATCTATGCCATAGTATATCCCCAAAACCCTCGCATTTGACGGAAATGCCTCCTTATTCGGTATCGCATTGAGATTAAAAAGCTCTCCTATTGCAGTTTCAGCCACTTTCATCGAATCGAAGGTCTGCTTTATCTTTATCACCATGATATTAAGAGCTGCCCCGTCAGGGTAGAACACCTTTACATCCTGTGCGTCGCTTAAAAGTTTCTCCCTCTCCTTTAGCGCTATCAGACTTGTCGAGCCGGAGCGGCTGTCGTCCTTCCACATTATATAATAATATACGGCCGTTGTGCCAACCATTATTACAACTATCGGTAATAATACCATAAATATTAACTTACTTTTTTGCATATTCCAAAACCGCCCCGATAATCGCATCTGATATGGAATGAATTGAATCGGTGTTATATGTAAATGAAGCAGGGTTCGGTATCTCAATCATAATGGCCGGGGCGGCAGTGCCGCTAAGAATTGGGATGGGCATTTCTCTATATAGAGCCTGTGTTTTGAACCTCTGCCCTAAGGCGCTGCCAACAGCCTTTGAAAGCGCCCTGCTCTTTTCAATGTAGGATGACTGCACATATGCCGCGCTATATGCCATCTCCGGCCCTGACATAACGGTTGGAAAGCTGCTCGTATATATTGCAAAGGCGCTTGAGGCCGAGACATGCAGGCTGATAAGCAGATTAGGCTCAACTCTGTGAATATCGGCAAGGCGTTCGCTTATTGACACGGCCTCATCGTCTTTTCTATCTATGGCGACCCTTACCGTCCTGCTGCCTATTCGCTTTGCTATTTCTGAACATACGGCCAGTGTAAGAGAACTTTCTTTAAACTGCCCTGAAATAATTCCTGTGTCTACCCCGCCGTGGCCTGCGTCTAACTCAATACTTAAAGTTGTACTTTCATTATCCTTAGGCGCAAGCGGTGACCGCACATCGCCTGCCACATAGGCGTCAATAACCAGCCGCGGCGGCACCTGATAGCGTGAGACTTGTATTTTCACAAGGTTATTCACCGTCAAATAAACACTGTTGCCCTTCTGTACTATGCTAACCGACTGCGGCAGCGGTACCCCGTCAAATGAAAAACTATCTGGGAAATCAATTTTAACGACACCACTTGAGTTGTTTACAACGGATGAGTTTATCAGAGTTGCGTCGCGGCTTTGAAACACAAACCGTTGATAATCCCCCTTGTCGCTAAACCGCATAACAACGCGCCCCGCCGCTTCGCAGTAACCCGCAGGAAGTCCGGCAGACATGGCAAAAATTACAACTATGAACATCCATGATTTTTTTATAGCATAAGATATATTCACAGCGTATATATTGGCGTATTTAAAAGGAGTTTTTCAAGTGTTTATTTGATTTAACAGTATTAATTATGAGATTAGTCTACGCCTCAAACCACAGTGCTTATGGAACCAGGAGGAAAGCGTCGGCGGACTGAATAGCTATATGGATGAGGGCGGGGGAAATCCCCACCCCCGCTTTCATTCCATACATTATGAAACACTACACAAACAGCGTTATATCGGCATCAAGCGCGAAGTTTAAAAACTCCGCCGCCCCTGCGACCGTTGTCCCTTCGACGAGGTCTTCTTTGTGCACATTGGTCATCTCGAGGGTTGGGGTACAGGCAATAAATTTGACGTCTATCTCGCGGCAGGCGTCAACGAGTTCGGGAATTGTCGGCCAATTAATCTTCTTAATCATTCCCTTCATCATCACAGTAGCCATAGGGGTCATGCCCGGCAGCATTCCTATTATGTTTGGCATAGGAACCGGTGACGGCATAGCAGGATTACCGATAGGCGAGACCTGCAGGTTTTTATATTTTTTCTTATTAACGATGTCCACCCCGTACAGAGTGAAAAATATTTGCACATCAACATCCATAGCAGCCGCAGTTGATGCCAGAATCAGCGGCGGATATGCCATATCAAGCGTTCCTTTGCTGGCAATTATAGCCATTCTCTTCCTTTTAGCCGTCATAACGTACCTCCGAGTTTTTTTTGATAGAAGATTAAAACATATCGGGATTTAATATGTCAATAACATCGCAGCTACTTTTGGTAAAAAAATAATCTCCATGGACAAGCAGCCTAAGGCAAACGAGACGGCTGCCTTATTCGTTTTTCATAAATTCCATCCAGATAGGCAGCGCCGCACGCGCCCCTGTCTCGCCGCTTCCGATAGGCTTATGATTGTCCCTGCCCACCCAGACACCGACTGCCAGCTTGTCGTCAAAGCCCAAAAACCATGCGTCAACGAAGTCATCGGTAGTGCCGGTCTTGCCATAAACCGTTTTCGGCAGAGACATGGCCGCCCTGCCCGTACCTTCCACTACTACAGCCCTCAGCACTGTTCTCATCTCCTCCACTGCCAGGTTGTCAAGGATTGTCTTTGGCGGCATTGCCTTTTTCTCCTCCAACAAGAGACCTTCCCTGTCCACTATCCTCTCAATCGAAAGATGATCAAATCTCTTGCCGGTAGCAAATGCGGTATATGAATATACCAACTCCATAAGCGTCATATCGGAAGCTCCAAGCGCCGAGGACAGATATGGATGTACAGTATTCTTTATGCCAAGCATCTTAGCGGTTTCCACTACATTTCTGATACCCACCTTATCTGCCAGATATACGGTTGCGGCGTTTAGAGAATGCGCAAGGGCAAATCTTATAGGCACATCGCCCTTGTACTCGCGTTCGTAGTTTTGAGGCACCCAGACGTCAGACTTGGAGCTGCCGACAAAAGTCATCGGCCCGTCATGTATGATGTCCTCTGGGCTGAAGCCCTGGTTAAACGCCGTCAGGTAGACGATGGGCTTGAAGGATGACCCCGGCTGTCTTATGGCCTGCGTAACGCGGTTAAACTGTGTCTCAAGGAAGTCCGTGCCGCCGACCATCGCCTTTATAGCCCCTGTTCTCATATCCACGGCCAGAAGCGCCGCCTGCACGTTTGTCCTGCCGCGTTTATGCAGGTTTTCAATGCCAAACACTACGGCCTTCTCTGCCTCTTTCTGCATCTTATAATCGAGTGTTGTATAGATTTTAAGCCCCGCCGTGTATAGCTGCTCATCATAGTCTTCTTCAAGGATGTTTTTCACATAATCTACAAAGTACGGAGACTTATATTGTCGTATGTGGGGCATTGTCGGAAGAGGTTCTTTTATGGCCGCGTCATACTGCCTCTCGTCAATAAACCCGTTTTCAAGCATCTTTCTTATGGCGTAATTCCTGCGATTCAGGGCCTTCTGGGAATTTTTAAACGGCGAATATGAAGATGGCGCCTTTGGCAGGGCAGACAGAAGGGCCGCCTCGGCTATGCTAAGATTGCTTGTAGTCTTCCCGAAATACGCATAGGCCGCGGCCTCAATGCCATAGGCTCGCGTACCGAAATAGGCCTGATTCAGGTAAAGCCCGATTATCTCATCTTTTGAGTAGTGCCTTTCAATTTGAATGGAGAGGGCGGCCTCTTTGATTTTTCTGCTGATGCTGCGCTCAGGCTTCAGAAACAGCATCTTGGCAAGCTGCTGCGTTATGGTGCTTGCGCCCTGAACAAAGCCTCTGGCCTTCAGGTCTTCCTTAATTGCGCCAACCATTCTCACAAAATCAATCCCGCTGTGTTTGTAAAAACGGGCGTCCTCAACTGCGATAAACGCGTTTTTCACATGCTGCGGGATGCTTGATGAGGGAACAAACGTCCTCCTTTCGACAAACAACTCGGCCAGAATCTCATTATCAGCCGAGTACACGTTAGAAGACTCAAGCGGCGTGTACTGCTCAAGCTGCCTGATCTTAGGCAAATCTGAAAATGCCCAGAACAGGTAGCCGCTGAAAAGACCCAGCGATATGGCTATTGTAATCAGTATAACCGGCAGGATTATAGAAATGCCGCTGCTGCGAGTTTTTTTCATAGCTCTCTCTGCCACGCGGCAATTATAACAAAAAAGCCATCGCCCTGTCCTATGTCAATTTTAAGGTTATTTTCAGAGCGGGCAGCTCCGCGTGAAAAAATCTCTGCTATGCCGCCCGGCATTGTGCTATAATCAGCGCTGTATGGTTGGCCATAGGGAAAAGCTGTTCTGCTCAAAACGCCAGTGCTACAAGTACGTGGAGGTCTGTAAACAATGCAGATATGTGCAAAAGTGCACTGAATACTTAAACTATATGCAACCCATTCTGTTTAGGGAATTAAAACATGGGAGATTGAGAAATAAATGACCGCCGGACTGCTGAAAGTTGATATGCATGTGCATACAAGTCCAAATTCCCCGTGCAGCGTCTGCAGCCCCCAGCAGGCCATTAAGGCCGCCATAAGCGCAGGCATAGATGTCCTTGTATTTACCGACCATGATACGATTTGGTCT
>JAKOEO010000033.1:24105-29579 GCA_022321325.1 Candidatus Magnetominusculus sp. LBB02
CATAAGCGCAGGCATAGATGTCCTTGTATTTACCGACCATGATACGATTTGGTCTGCTGATGAGATTGACGCCCTGCAGAGGTTGACCGGGCCACGGCTGCGCATTTTGGCCGGCATTGAGGTCTCGTGCCTTGAGGGGCATTTTCTGGCTTATGGGCTTGAGACAGTGGCAGGGCTGCATTATAATATGTCCGCAGATTCGCTTATCAAACTTGCCAGAGCGCACGATGCCGCTGTTGTCGCAGCGCATCCCTTTCGATTCAGCATGGAAGACGGCAACCACTGCTACAAACTCGACATTGACGGCGTGGAGGTTGACAGCACCAATACCTCGCAAACGGCAAGGGGTTATGCCGAGAAGCTGGCAAAGGCACGAGAGCTGCCGCGCATCTACGCAAGCGACTCCCACACCCCGCGCGATGTGGGAAGCTACCACACCATGCTGCAAGGGCCGATTGACTCAATCAAAGACCTTGTAAAGGCGATAAAAAACGCTGCGCGCGGGTAACGAGATTTTAACTGCCTGATAATAACTCCACCTCGACTGATATTCTAAATACAAGAAACTCCTCACTATTTTTTCCATGCGTGTTACCATTATGTTACTTTATGCTGTTACATATATGTAACATATCTGTTTAATGACACTATATTAATAATTGCTATTGACAATTTACTTTCTGTATGTGTTTAATATACACACAGAAACTCACAATACCATAACACGCAAAGGGAGGAAGCACCAATGGTTGATTCAGTATTCGGCCCTGAGTACAGGGCGGTAATTGACGGCGCAATGAAAAAGGGGACAAGAAGCGTATCGGTAAACGGGAAGAAGGTCGAGTTTCCAACGCCTTTTCCATCGCCTGAGGACTGGCGCGACAACATGATTTATTTCCTCATGGTGGACAGGTTCAATAACCCATCAAAACAACCAAACAATCTGCCGTATGACGCCAAGTACAGCAAGTTTCAGGGCGGCACATTAAACGGCATTCGTGAGAAACTAGATTATCTGGCTTCGATGGGTGCTGGTGCACTATGGCTTAGCCCGGTGCTCAAGAACTGCCAGGCACAGGACACTTACCATAATTATGGGATAATGGACTTTTTGAATATTGACCCGCGCTTTGGTACAAACGACGACATGGTAAACCTCGTCAATGAGGCGCACGCACGCGGGATGTATGTCATCATGGACATCGTATTAAATCATGCCGGAGATATATTTGAGTACGAAGTCAATGGAAGCCGCCATGCAGAGATGCCGTGGTCAGATACGGCTTATGACATATACTGGCGTGACGAAAAAAACCGTGGCCAGTGGAAAGACGCCCCTGCCAAATGCCACCCCGATGCGGCTGTCTGGCCGTCTGAACTTCGCAGAAATGATTTTTTCCGCAGGAAAGGCAGAACTGACAAAAACGAATTAGAGGGCGATTTCTGCTCTCTGAAGGAGATGGTAACGGAGTACAAAGACACAGCGGCAAAACATGACTATTATCCTGTAAGAAACATACTAATTAAGGCATATCAATACGCAATCGCCAAGTTCGATCTTGACGGCTTTCGTATTGATACTCTCAAATATATAGAACGCGATTTTGAGCTGCTTTTTGGCAACTCTATGCGTGAGTTTGCACTTTCCATAGGGAAGAAGAACTTCTTTATGTTCGGCGAGATTTTTGACGGTGATGACAAGATTGGAAATTATATTGGCCGCCACTCATCTGACGAGCAAGGGGTTATCGGCGTGGATGCATCTCTTGACTTTCCTCTTTACTTCGTCCTGCCTGGCGTAATAAAAGGAAACATACCTGCGCGCTCAGTGGTTGATATGTTTAATAAGAGAAAAGACATCCAAAAAGACCTTCTCAGTTCTCATGGCGAGGCAGGGAAATATTTCGTAACTTTCCTCGATAATCATGATGTTAAGTACCGTTTCTATTATCGCGACCCTGTATCGCCCGCCAAGTATGACCCGCAGCTTACTATGGGCCTTGCCGCGCTGTTAATGATACAGGGGGTGCCTTGCGTTTATTATGGAACGGAACAGGGATTATGCGGCCATATTAAGAGCAATGACGATAGTGATGATTCCTATATCAGGGAGGCGCTTTGGGGAAAGCCTGGCGGCTTTGACGAAAGCCATCCATTTTACAAGGCGCTAAGAGAACTGACGGCGGTGCGCTCCGCAAATCCGGCGCTCAGGTACGGGCGGCAGTATTTCAGACAGGTCTCCGATGTTGGCTACAACTTCGCCATTGCAGATTCGCCGCGAGGGGTTTTGGCCTTTTCCAGAATACTAAACGAAACTGAAAACCTCGTAGTTCTCAACACAAACACAGAGACCTCATGGAATGGTAATGTAATTGTAGACTACGCTCTAAACCCTGTTGGTTCAAAGTGGAATGTGCTCTATAGCAATCTGGCGTCCAAGGCGCAGTATACAACGATGGAGTTTGCCGAGGGCCGTGCTAGAATAGTAAACTACGGCGGCAATGTGACAAACGGCCCTGCGCGGGCGATAAATATAAAGTTACTGCCGATGGAGGTGCAGATACTAGGTAAGTAATAATTCTCTTTACGTTTGAAGAGGCATAAGGCTATAATTATACATGCCACAAGACGAAGACGATGAGATAACGGCCTCTGAGATAACCCCTAAGGAGGTCTATCTGAACAGGCGGGAGTTTATGGCCGCCTCAGCCGCCGCGGCGGCTGCGGCGGCTTTTCCAGAGCTTTCTGGCGCTGAATCTCACGGCAACACCCCCCTTAAGATTGAAAAACGCTCCGACTACGCCGAGAAAGAACCTCCAACAACCTACAAAGACGCCGCAGGCTATAATAACTTCTACGAATTCTCAACAGGTAAGGAAGATGTGGCGGCCTTGAGCAAAGACCTTCGCGTCCGACCATGGACTGTCTCCCTTGAGGGCCTTATTAAGAAACCTAAAGTCTATGATATTGACTCATTAATAAAGATGTTCCCGCTTGAGGAGCGCATTTATCGTATGCGCTGTGTCGAGGGGTGGTCTATGGTAATACCGTGGGTGGGGTTTGCGCTCGATGGCCTGATTAAATTGTCTGAACCTGACTCTAAGGCGAAATTTGTTGAGTTTACCACGCTTCACGACCCAGCCCAAATGCCCGGGCAGAGGCGGGAAGTCCTTCAGTGGCCTTATGTGGAGGGGCTGCGGCTGGATGAGGCGCTCCACCCGCTTACGATTTTGTCTATGGGTATGTATGGCGAGACGCTGCCTAATCAAAACGGCGCCCCGCTTAGGCTTGTAGTGCCCTGGAAATATGGTTTTAAATCTATTAAGTCTATCGTCAAGATCAGGCTTACAGAGCAAATGCCCATCACCTCATGGATGCAGGCAGGCCCGTCTGAATACGGCTTTTACGCCAACGTTAACCCTGAGGTTGACCATCCCCGCTGGTCTCAGGCGAGGGAGCGCAGAGTTGGGGAATTTATGAAACGTAAGACGCTGATGTTTAACGGCTATGCCGGCCAGGTGGCCTCTCTTTATTCCGGCATGGACTTGAGAAAGAATTTCTGAGCGGCCTCGATAATTGATTACCCCCAAAAAAAAGCGGCAGCTCGCAGCCGGGCTGCTGTTTCTAATCCCGTGTGCATATCTCATATGGGCAGGGCTTTTACATCGCCTCGGTGCAGATCCGGTTGAAAAGGTAATTCATACAACTGGAGACTGGGCGCTTCGTTTCATATTGCTTGCCATGGCGGCAAGGAGCCTTACCACCCTTCCCGTTCTGAAATGGATTGCCGCATTTCACAAACCAGCCGCCGGGGCGGCACTGTTTTATGCCACATGCCATTTTTTGACATATGCGGCGGCAGACCAGAATTTTTCTATACCGGAGATAATCAAAGACGCCGCAACCCACACGCGGCTAATCTTTGGGGCGCTGGCCTATACGCTTATCGCCGCGGCTGCGGCTGCGATGACGCCGATGATTATAAAGCGGATAGGATTTAATCCCAGATTACATAACGCAGCTGCCTATATAGCCGCCACCTGCGCGGCAGCACACTACGTATGGCTTGTGAAAAAAGACTTACGCACACCCCTGATATACGCGGCCATCTTAGCGGCACTCTCAGCCTATAGAGCAATTACCAAAGTAATAGAAGTAAAAAAGCCCCTGTAAACACTGCCGCTATGGCGGCACTGTGAGTTAATTCCTTGCGGCTAATTCCTGCTTTGCCTGTTCCAGTACCGTTAACAGCTCATCCAGCACGTTAGGAGGTATTGATATCGCCCGTTTTGTCGGCTTAGGATTGCCGCGTGCGTCGTACATATATGTCTTGATATCAACATGCCCCTTAGCATTAATCTGTATCACAAGGTCCTCATCGGCGCTCAATGACAAAGTCTCAGTTCTCACTCAACTACCCCCTTACACACAGCGGTTATCTGCGATTTAACGCAACGTAAATATATGGCGGAGGAGGTGGGATTCGAACCCACGGTAGAGTTACCCCTACAACGATTTTCAAGACCGTCGCTTTCAACCGCTCAGCCACCCCTCCGGCTCACCCGCTACTATAACATAATCACATTATATATCGAAACAGGGGAAAACTGCTATATCAGTTATCTTTTGATATCTGGTTCAAAGGGAAGGCGTCCTGTGCCGCCTTGCGGGGAAGTATTCTCCTGGGGACGTATGTCGCCGCTTTGTGTGGAATTGTCCTCCTGAGGCCGACTGTCGCTGCCGCTTTTGGGGGATTTGTCAGCAGGTATCAAATTACTCTTTTCATTAACGAGCATTTTTTTCAGGCCCATAAGTTTCTTTTTGAACTCGTCGGTCATCAGGGCGGCATCGGCGACATTTTTTACCACATGCGGCGTAATTATTATCATAAGCTCAGTCCTTGAATGTTCCTTGTCTTTATATCCAAAAAGCCCGCCTATTATGGGAAGCTGGCTCAGTACCGGAATTCCCTGCCTGGTGTCTGTCATTTTGTCCTGAATCAACCCACCGATTGCGATGCTTGCCCCGTCTTGCACAACCAGATTGGTGGTTACGCTTCTGACATTAATCGTAGGGGAGTTTACGCCTGTCGTTGTTACTGTGGGTTGTACGTCTGATACCTCCTGTGTAACGTCGAGCTTCACAAGGCCGCTGTCGTTTATCTGCGGCTTTACCTTGAGGATTACGCCCGTGTCCTGATATTGATATTGATTTTGTATGCTGGTCGTGCCGGTTACGTTTGTCTCAGATGTGACAATTGGAACCTTGTCGCCGACCTGTATCTTTGCCTCATTATTGTCTGACACGAGGATAGTCGGGTTTGAAAGTACGCTTAGATTGGTCTCGTTTGAGAGGGCCTGAATCAGGGCCTGAAGCCCCGAACCGTTGAAAATCGCATATGATATTCCTGATGTGGCTGAAAACAGAGGATTTACCAGCCCTATGGCCTTTCCCTCTTCCAAAATTGTGGCGCC
>JAKOEO010000033.1:29589-36274 GCA_022321325.1 Candidatus Magnetominusculus sp. LBB02
AAAACAGAGGATTTACCAGCCCTATGGCCTTTCCCTCTTCCAAAATTGTGGCGCCTGTGTATTGGTGATTATTGACGTTTATCTTGTTGGCCAAAAACCACTGAACGCCATATTTCAGAGCATCTGACAGGTTAATCTCTATGATAAGGGCCTCTATTAAGACCTGCCGCGGGACTGAGTCGAGTTTCTTTATCAGCTCCTCTATGTACAGGTAATCCTTGGGCAGGGCGAGAATGATGAGCGAGTTGAGTTTATCGTCGTAATAGATCTTTGTCTCCGATGAGACCAAAATAGAGTTCGTTGCGGTTACGGCGCTTACGGCGGATGATGATGAGCTTTTAGTAGAAGCGCTGTCAGTGGACTTTGTCGTTGATGACGACATCAATGAGGTCAGCGAAGAGTTTGACGTTGAGGATGTTGGTTTGGCGGTGGTAGTGGTTGTTGACTTATCCTGTGAGGAGGATGACTTGGATGTGCCGGTTCCTGTAAATATCTGTGAGAGAATTGACATAATATGCTCGGCCTGACTGTTTTGCAGGGGATAGACATAGATTCTCGGCTTTGCGCCTTCAAAGACATTGTCTATGATGTCAACCCACTTTTTGAACTGCCTGAGGAATTGCTCATCCGGGGCAACGACCAATATGGCGTTTAATCTCTCAATCGGCAGGTATTTTATCTTTAAGCTGTCTCTGTTGCCGGCCGTGAAAAGCGGGAATGTGTTCCTAAGGTCTTCAACTACATCTTTAACGCTGAGATTCTTAAAAACGAACAATTCCACCTTTACGTCTCTAAAGACGTCGTCGTCAAAGATGTTGACAATCTGCAGCAGCCTCTGGATGTTTTCGTCGGTGTCAGAGATTATCAGGCAGTTTTTACCGGGCACCTCCTTGATGACCGCCCCTGTGGATAGAAATGGCGTGAGGATTTCCACCATATCCTTGGAGCCGATAGAGTTCAGGGGGACAATCTGAATCATTGAAAACCCCCTGATGCGCATGTCGCCGGAGTCTTTCCCAAAGTTTACGCCTACGGGTTCTTTGCTTATATCTGTCAGGGGGATTATTCTGTACAGGCCGTGCTCTTCCATAATGCTCACGCCGTTAAGCCTGAATATGGTTGACATAACCGGCAGCACGTCGCTGTTAGCAATCGGGCTGACGGTCTTAAAGGTAATCCTGCCCTTGACGCGCGAGTCAATCAGGTAGTTTACCTTGAGGATTTCCCCAAAAACTGTATGGGCTATTTCATAGATGTCCGCATCGTCAAAGGCGAGGCTGACGTTGTTTGGACCGGCGTGCTGGACAAGCGGCTTAGCGGCCTTGGATGAGGCCGGTGGTGGCGGCGGCGCTGAGAGCTGGGGGGAAGGCATTAAAGCCGGCGCTGCCTGGCTGGCTGTTTTATTATCCAAAGACGGCACCGCCGCATTTGGCCCTGGGGCTGATGCCGTACCGGGTCTAAGGGCTGGCGGCAGAGGGACAAGCCCTCCAGCGCCCTGTGGCATTGGTTGTGCCGACACCGGAGGCTGAGTTGTCACAGGCATGGCAGGGGGCTGCGGCTTTGGCGTTTCGGCGGCTTTGACGGCCTCAACTGCAGCCGTCCTTGTCTTGTTTTCAGTGTCTGCGACATTATCGGCATATAAATCCACTACAACCCTGTATGGGTCTGAGAGAGTGGAGATTATATGTCTGGCATACATACTGCCAAGGTCAAAGACTACCCTGAGCGTATTCTTGTCAAATCGTCCGGCCCTGACGGCGCTGATTATGCCGCTTTCAATCCGATATGACTTTGTCACAGTGGCTGATGTGGGTTGTTTTACGTCTAAATAAAGCCTCGACGGCGCATCTACGAAGCGCTCTGCAAACTTCACGGGGCTGTCAAACTCAAGCATGACGGAGGTGTGACCACCATCAGACTTGTGCGTAATATTCAGAAGCGACGCCGCATGTGCCTTGCCCGAAAAGAAGAGGCAGGATACGATTAAAAATATGCTTAGCGCGTACTTCATAAATCTATCAACAGCTTGCGGCGGTCTGTTGCCGTATCCCATTTCTGTTGCCATATCCCATTAATTAACACCCCTACGTTTTTAAAGTGGCAGCCTGTTCATGACGCCACAAAGACTATCATATCAGGGGCGTAAAAATCAACATGGCTGGATTAAATGATTTTTCTCTCTGAAAATTACTGCAAACAGGCTGACAAACGCAGCGCTTAGCGTAAATGGGAAAAACTGTATATATTGCCCATGGCGGCTGAAAAGATAGTCTATCGTTAGTTTTACAATCAGCAAAATTACAAAGGCCGCCGGTATGGAAAACTTTGTTTTTGCGTAATAAAAAAGTAAAAACACAACTATCGCCGCAATAAATACGCAGCCCCGCTGGTACGATTGCCTTAGCGGTGAAATAAACCTTTTATTTATTATCGTATGAATGACATTTGCGTGGATAACAATGCCGGGGGTTTTATCAGATAACGGGGTTGGGTGAAAGTCTTCCATGGTCTGGCCAATAACGCCTACAAGGACAATCTTATTTTTGAAAATCTCTGGGTTTATATGAGACACTTTTTCAAACGGCACCACATTAAACGCCTCAAGGCCGCCTATATAATTTATATACATATATCTGTCTTGAAATTTGTCAGTGACGATTGGTAATGTGTCAATTTCTGCGTTATAATATTTAGATAAAGCGGCTATAGGAAGAGGATAATACATTGTCATTAGTTCATCGAATTGCGGGTTTAATTTAAGTTTAGTCATGCCGCCGTAAGCAGATTTAGCGATGATTCCCTGAACATTACCTGGCGTAATTAGTTCGTTGTTATTGAAATAGCCATTTGAAGTTATATTGTCATTATTTAAGAGGAGTTTCTTTGTTTCTTTTACATAAATAGCCAGGACTATATTGCTGTTAGTATTGTTAAGCGTATTAATAAAGCGCAGGTCGTCTTTTAAATCTCTGACGCCGTCAAAAAAAATATCTACGGCAATTACTTTTGGGCCGCCTTCGAGAATTTTACAAAACGCCTCAGCAAATACGGAGCGCTTATAGTGAAGTTTCCCAAATTTAAACATCGAATTGTTGTCAATGCCAACGATGACAATGTCGCTGAGATTGCCGCCTTTTATGGGGAATTGCCTGCTGTAAAAGAAATCATCAACAACGGGGAACTTCTCAGAGGCGATGAAGCCTATATCGGCAGCCACATATGCCGATAAGACAATTAACATCAGTAACCGTAGATAGCTCTTTATAGTAGTCATTTAAGTAAGTAAGGCGCAAAAAATGATAAAACAAGAGGCACTAATAAAATGAAACATATCATTATAACCCAAAAGATAATATCTTTTATGAAGATGCTTATCCTCTTTCTGCCCATAGCAGCACCGCCTCCTCAGCATTGCAACTGAGGCTTTAGTATAACAAATGTTTAATGCCTTTTGCTATGAGGCTACACCCTGCGCTCCAGCGCTGCCACTTCCGGCTCAAACTGCTCTATCTCAAGCGGGGCGCCAGCCGTGTTTTCTATCGCGAACTGCCAGTATCTTCCCCTTGCCCCTTTGCCAAGTTTTATCTTGGTCGGCGATGTGCTGTCTGTCCTTGCCGCCTCTGTAAACTCCGAAAGATAACTGTGTTCTAAGCCGTCGTCAGTTATCGCCTTAAACACAAACGGCGACGGGGTTTTCACTACCGTGTGAACCTGAGGCACGCGCTTAATCGAGGACTCATCCCTGCCTCTTGCGTTTTTCAGCTCTGTTATCGAGGTTTTAATCGAGCAGCTTATCGGCACGCCGTCATCAGTCTCCGCCCCAAGTATGTATATCCCGCCCTCTCCTTCTGCGAAATAGCTGTCGCCCCACTGGCAAAAACCGTTGAAATCATATGCGGTATATTCAGTCAGCGCACCGGTGTTTATGTTTAACGCCATGACGCGCACGTTTGAGCCTTCTCTGAAACTCATCAGCGATTCAATAGCAAACTGCGGCAGAGCAGCTGCCATGTTACCCTTGAACTCTGCATATCCCATCGCCAAATCATCAAACATAGGCATCGCAGCCGCAGCCATCGAAACCCCGCCCGCATAACCGTTGACATACGCCAGCGACGGCATCTTAATCATCGGCATTGACAGACTGCCGCTTTGGCAGCCAGCACCGGTAAGCATTCCGGCAGAGAGATTTACAACAGGAAATCCCGCTGCAACGTTTATTATAGGCTGATTAAACACCAGCGTATTTATCTTAAAACGCGGTATTGACAGCACACGCGTACCGGCTATTCTGCCTGTCAAGGTCTGCATATCAGTCTGAAAAGTCGGCAATTGAAGCTCTGCGTCTGCCGCCGTCAAAGATGAGGCGATAAACGTAGGAAGCACTGCCACCCCATTGCCGTTTGAACCTATTACGATGTCGCTGTTTATAAGGATTGATACCCACGAGATAAGACCTGATATGAGATTACTGACGCTTACGACGCCCACTGCCGCAGGCAGCGGCATCTCTATGAGGCCGTCAGCGGTGGCCGCAAACTTGCCGTCAAGCGTAAGCATAGGCAGCGCATTATTACAGAAATTCCCCGTCTGTGCGCTGGCCCCCGTTGAGGTAAGATGAGGCAGGGTCAAGGCAGCGCTGACCGTGGCAGGTAATGCAGCTGTGGCGGCAATAGTTAGAAGAGGCAGCGTTACAGCCGCCGTTGACGTGGTATTACTTGCCGTGTTGGTGTATGTGCCCTGAAAATAATCGGCAGTAAGCGTAAACGCGGACGTCCCCGCCGACTGCGTACACATGAAGCCAACCTGGACATCGGTATTAAAGCTGCTGTCGTAATAATTTATCAGATACCATGAATCGCCGCTGTTTACCTTGCCGTAATAGTTAAACCTGTTGCCAACACGCGCTATTCTTAGATATGGATAGTACGTAGTCCTGTTGCCAGTCTCGGCGTTGGCAATGACATACAGCCATAGAGTATTAAGGCCGCTCCAGTTGTCATGTCCTAACAGGATGAGGTTCTGGCTGTTCGTAGTTGAGTTGGTATCTCTTACGCACAACATGCGCCTGTCAGTGGTTGTGAGAGAACCGCTTGTGGACATCGAGACGTCTATATCGAAATCGCCGGTTATGTTCTGATAGACAAACGTGGCGGACTGGCTATTGTAATACCAATACTGGTTAGCGCTGGCGGCCATCGCCATAGTAAGGTATCCTGCATTGGAGATGTTAACGTCTATGGCCGAGGCGTTAGCAGAGTTGACGACATTCCAGTTATAGGACTTCGCCCCGTCGCCGCCGGTAAGTATATTTTGTTGTGTAGAGCTTCCAAACTGGTCTGCCATATGTGCTCTCCTTATGGTAATTAGTAAGGGGGGCGCAGGCCCCCCTTTGTAGAGATACTGCTGCCGGAGGGTTTTATACTACTGCGAGGGCATTGTAATGGTGAACGTGGAGATGGTCTGTACGGCGCCGCTTGTAATGGATGTTGAAGACATGTTGAGCTGAGAGCCGCTTGTGGCCACAGCGCCGTCTATCCTTTCCTCAGTAGTTGTGGCCGCACCGTCGTCGCCTGCCGCCATGAGTCTGAACCAGCCCGCCGTTGCCGTTGCAACCGCCGTGCCCGACCATGTCTCTGCTGCGGCCTTTGCTATTGTGCCTGAGGCGGCGTCATCGAACGAAAGCCCTGCCGATGTGCCGTCTGAGTATATCGTGCAAAGCAGCGTCCCCGACGGTACGTTATCAGGCGATGCAGGCTGAGAGCCGGAGTATATCTGTATAAACCCCTTGTAGAATATCTCCTGAAGGCTGCATGCCGCATCGCAGAGGCTTATCTGATCGAAATAGCAGGTGTCGCCCGTGGTGGCAGTATTAGTCTGAAAAGACAGGTAGAGAGAGGTCTGCGAGGCACCCGTCCTGAAGTGGCATTCCTTCTTTACCCATGACCCTGCCGCGTCGTTATGAACTACGGAGATTACCTCGCTGCCGCCTGATGTTGCCCCTGCTAAGACCATGCCGGCTACACCGCTTGAGGTTGGTTTCTGGTAGTAATAGGTGAGCTTGTAGAGGCGGTTTGGCCTTACGGAGATGGCTGAGGTATTGGTGAACTTGGCCGAGGCGGAGCCTGCGTTTACGCATGAGGCATAACCTGTTGCCGAGGTTGCGCCGGTTGAGGCAACCCTTGCGGTAGTGCCGGTAAGCTGGGACCAGCCGCTGAAATCTGTGCCAAAATCGCCGTTTGTAACGAGGTTTGTATTGATTCCCAGCAGCTTGTTCCTTAGTCCTGTTGAAAGTGTCAGTGCCATATAGTCGTCTCTCCTTTTGGGGCGTTAACCCGCGTTTGATAAAGGGCCTATGGCCCTTGCCTTAAGATATGACTGTTGCCGTTGTATTTTTTATGTAAGTGCGGCGCTTATTGAGATGAGCGGCAAGGTTGGAGCGCCGCTTAGGTAAATCGCCTCCACATATCTGTTTAGCGCAGAGCTGCCGGTGCTGCTTGCATCCCCTTTCATTACGCTGATATAGAGGTTCATGCCGTCATGGCGTTTGACAATGCCAGCCCCGGTGAGGCCGCATTCGTATGAATATATGCCCTCGGCGGGGTAGTTTATCTCTGTACCGCCCTCAAGCGAAACGCTGCACTTGCCATACTTTGACTCCCAAAACAGTGTGCGTTTAAGCGAA
>JAKOEO010000033.1:36374-40870 GCA_022321325.1 Candidatus Magnetominusculus sp. LBB02
ATACAGGGTCTCGCCTGATACAGTCGTAACATACAGGTTTATGCCGACAACATCAGGGTCGTCTGAGGCGGTAACGTTAACGGTTATGCCGCCTGAGGCTGTTTCTATGAATGAAAGCATGGATGTGCCGCTTTCCTGCCCGCCGCTTGGGGAATATGCCCCGCCCTTGCGTACATATGTCAGGGCAATGGCATATCTGCCTGGACGAAGATTGCCTGAACAGGCAGACAATACTGGGGCAGGCGCAGGGGCAATGCCCCATGATCTTGCCACGGCAATGTTGCCTCTGGTATCTATCGCCCCTGTTGCAACGCCGTCTGAATAATACACCGTGCCGTTTACAGATAGATATGCCATGCGGCTGCCGCTTGTAATGCCATCCCTTAATGAACGAACTTCATACGGGCCTCCGTCAGTCTCCGGCTTCATCAGTTCCTTCAACTGGCCGTCCTCACAAAAAAGGCAGATGCGGCCATCGCTCCACAATGAATGTGGCGTACCGCCATAGACTTTCCTATATCCAGCCCTGCGCCTTATCATCCCTGAGTCGTCAATGTCAACGTTGAGTGCCGACTGAAGGTATGAAAACCCCATACGCCCGGGCGGCAGCACATTGGCAAGCCCCTTAAATTCCCGATAGAGGTTTCCCACTACACCACCCCCATAATGTCGTCAAGCGAACAGGGGGCGCTGCCGTTTATCAGCGCCTCGCGCCTCATCTCATCCAACCCTTTCTGCCAAAGTTCCCTGTAGGTCTTGGCTGATTCGTGGCTAAATGTGTCTGACCCTGACTTCTCATAGGCAAGGGCGGCAATGCCGTTGATGAGGGTGCGCGTGTAGCGCCGGGGTATCTCCGGCTCGACGTTAGGATACAAAGTGGACATCTCGCTAAGCGGGAGGCGATAGACGCTAAGATGAAGGGTATCGCTTACTGCCGGCACAGGGTGAAGGGTGATAAAGCCGCTCTGAACGTCAAGCAGATAATATGCGGGTGTACCTTCAAAATTCTGCCACAGGCCATACCATCTGAATAGTGAGTCCGCAGTGGTTTTAAACAGCGGAGTTGCCGTGCTCTGAACCGTAGCGCGTTTGATGGCAATGATACGGCTGTCAAGGGGATAGCTTGCCGTTCCTTTGGTCAAACTAATCTGGCATATCTGCGGTGTTGAAGAATCGGTTATGCAGAGAGCCTCGGCGCACATGGCGTTGAGCCTGTCGTTTAAACAAACGACCAGCTCTGCATCCGGCCATAGGTATGGCGTTGCCGTGTCATCAAGCATACTTCTTGTCGTTGCGAGTATTTCGTTTAGTGTCATCGGCGTCTCTCCATATTTGAATGCTGCCGGCCTCCTGAAAGTCACATGTGGGGGGTGGCCGGCAGCACGGGGTTTCTATTAGTTGAGGTCCTGGCAGACCACCATGACGTCTACTATGGCATGTGAGAGGTTGTTGCCGGGGACGAGCACTATGTCAGTGGCCGATGTGTAGATGCAGCCGTCTACATAGGTGTCTGATGCGGTGTTCTGCGTGATTGAGCCGGGTGTCGAGTTTAGATTTGCCGTGGCAATTAAGCCATTTGCGTGGGTGGCGTCGCCAACGGTGCATGTTGCTGTTGAACCCTCAGCGGTTACCAGCTTTACATATACCTTTTTGACGTGTGTGTTGGCCTTTACCTGGACGGCCTCTACCACATCTGAGGCGGAGACATGGAGGGCGCTGAAGTCGAGCCTGTTTTTGATGCGGTAGATTTTGTTCAGACCGTCGTAGGGGATAGCGGACTGCCCGCCGGTTAAATCTATTGTCGCCATATGTTAGACCTCCTTTGTATATGGGGGCCAAAGGCCCCCAGTTTATTGGATGAGATTATCTTGTGGCGTAAAGTACGCCCATCGCCTCAGGTTTGATAACCTTATAGCCGTAGACCATCAATCCCCTTACCAAATCACCGAATGTGCTTTCGGCGCGCAGGGTCTCGGTCTTTAAGATCTCAGATGCGAAGGTCAGGGCAGAGGTATGGCCAAACATTACGTTATAGGCCAGGCTGCCGCTTTCTAACGCCGATGAGACATAGTTGCTGCTGTAAACGGTGAAGCGGTCAATCATGCCTATGGCGCCGTTTCTTATTGACGACTCATCGTCTCCGGTTCTGGCAACGTTGCTGAGGTCGGACTTCTTTATCATTGCCGAAAGCCACGCCGGTATGACGAGCCACCTGTCTGTCTCCGGCACGTTGCGCTCATCGAGAATCGCCGCGCAGTCAATGATGTAATCGAGCACGTTGTTCTTTGTAATCTGCACAGGGTGGCCGCTGCTTCCAAGGTCAATGTTCATGGAAACCGCCCCTGCCGTGCTGCCTGCGTTTGCCGGGTCAACGCTTGCCGGTATGGTCGCCAGAATGTCCGAGTCTACTACTAACTTTAACTGCATGGAGGCGTCGTTGCTCCACAGGTCAAGCAGCCTTAGATCTGACTGCCACTTGTCAACATCGTCGCAGGCAAATGCAAAATACTTGCCGTGGTCTATGACCAGATCGAGAGTTGCGCCGGTTTCCGGCCTCTCGTATTCGATCTTCTGCCCCTTTACATAATCCCTTATGGTGATATTGGGCACCGCGCGGATATAGATAAGGTCGCCCTGCTCCAGTATCTCGCCCTCATAGTCCACATTGGCTATGAAGGGTATGACGGAAGTGTTGTAGAACTTCTTGATGAGCTTGCCTGACCACAGTGCGCGGTCAAACTTCATTGCCCCTGTGCTGCTGTAATCGGGGTATCCGGCTGTCCTTGGAAATGCCATATGTTGTCCTCCTGATTTCTGGGGAGTTATATTCCCCGCTTGTTGATTTCGGCGTCAAAAACGCCGTTTACATATTGAGATTAAGCAGTTACCCTGCCCTCTTTTACTGCGTTGAAGATACGCCTCTCAAGTGCGTCGGCCTCTTTTTCTCTGCCTTTGTAACGGCCTCTTACGACATCCTTGTAAAAATTATGGATCTCTGAGGCGGTAAACGTATCGTCGCCGCCAACGGGTTTGGCTGAATTGCTGGCAGTGCGCGGCGGTACTGCGTAGCGGTCTATATTCTTCATATCAGGCTGCGCGGCCGGCTCTGCTGCCGTGACAGGGACGGCTTTAACGGCAGGCGCCACGTCGTTGCCCCTTACCTGATCTGTCTTGGCCGCATCTGCCGTCTCATCGGCTGGTTCCAGTGCCGGGGCGGGCGGGGTGGCAACTATAACCTCAGGGAGGACAACATCGGAGTTGTCATCGTCATCCTCAATCTCGTCATTTATGGTGCTTATCAACTCCCCTACGGTGATTTCCAACATCTTTTTTACCGCATTGTATATGGTTGGGTTTTCCACACTGAATGCGGAGATTTCCTTATCTGCCGCCAGGGCATTGGTAATATTGCCAAGATACTCTGCCGCAGTGTCGGCCACGCCTGCGTCCTGGTCATCCTCTTGCTGTGACAATGTCTCGTCGCTGTCCTCGTTTACCGGGATTGTTTCATCCTGTAGAGTTGAGTTATCCACAGGCACATCTGTCTCAGGCGCTTCCAGCTTTACGATTGTTTCCATAGTTGTCCTCCTTTTATTTATTTGCCGCTGTCATACAGCGCTACGACCTTGGCGTATTCCTTAAGAACCGCCCCTTATGCCGGCGTTATAACCATTGGCTGAGAGTAGGCGAGAGTCAGGCCTAATATCAGGCAAACCATTATCAGAGTGGAAACTATCATTACAAATATCCATGTGTCCTTGCTCATCCTCACCTCCTTAGACAATCTTACTGCCAGGTTACCCTTCTCCATGCCAATACACCATTTGCATATGCGCAGACTTCCTCATAGTCGGTCGAGTTGTCCGGGGCAGCAGTGAACCAGTGCGTACCCCTATGCGCATTGTCGCAAGCGGGTTTAGCAGACGTAGGATTTAACTGTAGGCCGCCGTTGATTGATACCACGCTATTGTTGTCCGAGACATCAGACGTTTTCCCCTCGATTACTAACACCCTCTGTCTTAGCGCCTTTAACTCCAGTACACCGTAGGCCAAAATGCCTATAGGGTCTATGCTTAAATACTCATTGCCGGTGTCAACGATGTACGGCAAATTGTCAAGGTTTTGAGCCGTGAACCCCGCGTGCATTGTCGCATTATCAAGCCCAACCGTATCTATATCGCTTTTCCACTGGTAGAAAATAGGCGTTATCTGGTCAACCGCGCGCCCGCCGTCATATGGGATATTTGCTACGCTGGTCTTGAGGTTGACATCTGAAGAGGCTGTCCATGTGCCATAAGAATAGACTTTAGTTACAGAGCTGTTGCCAAGCTGCATGTAGTTTGAGCCTGTTACTGTAGCCCCATACCCAACGGCTGTTGAATTACTATAGCCGTCTGCGGTTGCGGTTGCAGCCCCTCCCAAATAAGTATTATAATTGCCGGTTATACCATAAGTACCGCCAGCATTCATGCCAACGCCTACATTCCAACTGCCAG
>JAKOEO010000034.1:0-7717 GCA_022321325.1 Candidatus Magnetominusculus sp. LBB02
TATACTATATACCCGGTAGAGGGCGGGCATTTCAGCCTTGACGGCGGGGCGCTATATGGGATAATTCCAAGGCCGCTCTGGGAGAAGCCCTCGCCGCCGGACTCTATTAACCGCGTGCGGGTGCAATTGCGAAGCATGTTGCTTTGCGGTAACGGCAGGACAATCCTTGTAGATACCGGCATGGGCATAAACTGGCCTATGAAATCAAGAGACATCTACAACTACCAAAACACGGCAAATCCAATTGTGGAGTCTTTAAAGACACTCGGCTTTGCCACAGAGGACATTACGGATGTACTACTGACGCATCTTCATTTTGACCACGCAGGAGGTGCGGTGGCGTTTGAAAACGGCTCATACCTGCCTCAGTTTCCACGGGCGATGTACTATATTCAGAGAGAACATTTTCAATGGGCGCTAAACCCCTCGGACAAAGACAAGGGCAGTTTCATCAAAGCCACATTTATGCCCCTGATAGAACAGGGGGTGCTGACATTGCTTGACGGCCGCACGCAATTAGACGATGAGATAGAGTTAAGCGTCTTTAACGGCCACACCATCTCGCAGCAGCTTGTACGGGTCGCTGATAATGATATATCTGTTTTCTATGCCGGTGATCTTTTCCCATTTGCCTACCATTTTAAACCTGCCTGCATTATGGCCTATGACCTGAACCCGCTTGTAACGCTTAGGGAAAAGGACGAAATTCTGAGGCGCGCCCACAAGGATGAATGGATTGTGTTCTTTCAGCATGACCCTGACGTTGTGGCCGTTACCGTCGGGGAAAATGAAAAAGGATTTACAGTAAAGGAAATAGTTCCGATTGTTTAGAAATAAACATCTATCGGGTGGCCGACTCTAAAGAGAAGGACGTATTAACGACATAGACCTTATACTCCTCCGGGCAGACGCGGGCAAAGGTAAACGGCAGATAACCAAAGAGGCTTGCATGGAGGTTTGCGCCATACTTCATATTAACAGTTGAGAGCCATCGCAAAGGTTGAACCGAAACATTATCAATATATGAAACAGTGCCCGTGCCAAGGGCAGCAGCGCTAAGTAAAGGGTTAGTCCTGAAGCTGGGGATGATGAGCAAATCCCCCTTATTTATAACCGCCGACGAGGATGCGTCAACAGCCCTAAACCCGTAGCCCTCCATATAGTATTGAAATCCCCAGTGCCCGTCAAACCATACGTGTTGGGATGCGTATTTTTCTTTAATCCGGGAGGCGGCCTCTCTTGCGCTGTTTGCGTATGAGGCGTCGGCGGCGGCTATGGAAAGCGACAGTGCCAGTGCGGCGAAAATTACGGCCAGACGCCGTGCGGCATTTAGACGGCCCTCTGCCGTTTGCATTATAAGTATCGAGACGGCAGGAAGCATTGGCAGTATTGTCCTGGCAGATACTGTCCAGTTAACAAAGACGACAAAGACAAAGGTGCCGGCTATCCATAGCATCAACAGAAATGACAACGCCTCTTTAGTCCTGATAAACTCAGAAACGGCATATCTCAATATTGAAAGCGCGATAAAGACAAACAGGGCGAATAATGCAATATTCGTCAGGCCGGGCGGTAGATAGAGACCGGTCTTTGACATTAATACGAAAAATAATATGGTTACGGCAGAGGCAGCGCAGATACCGGTCAAAATCTCTTTCCTTGTCTGAATAAGCGGCGTCATTGCCGAAAGCAGACAGCCCCCGGTAAATGAAAGCCCCAGCATGCACTGCAAGGGATTGAGTATATCGCCGGCCTTAAATCTCGCCGTATTTAGGGCAGTCCTTGAAAAAAGCCCTGTCCCGTATTGCGCATAAGTCACGCAGTGGTAGCTCAATATTGTAAGAATGGGAATCAACAGATAGAGTACCCATGTGCCGAACGCTCGCTTTCTGTATATTGTATAGGAGGCCAGAAGCGGTATCAGCGCTAAACCAAAGTATTTCGATAAAAAGGAAAGCGATATAAAAACGGCACTCAACACAAGACTCCGCGGCCTGTCCTCTTCAATGCCGGCAAGCCAAAAGTGAACCGCCCAGACCCAAAATGCCGTCATAAACATATCACTCATTGCCATAGCGCCGGAGGCCATAAAGACAGGGGCGCTAACTGACAAAAGAGCGGCCTCAAAGGGCAGTTGCATAAACCTGCGGGCAAGCGTATATGTACCCGTAATAACGGCCACAGCAGGCAGGATAATGCAAATATGCAGCGCCGTCTCTCCAAATCCAAACAACATGGCAGCAGCCGCTATGTAATACGCCGCAAGCGGCGGGTTTTGGTTGATGGCCCACATAGGGCGCGATATGCCTATCCAGTTCTTAGGAAAACCGTAAGGCTCAAGCGGAGACTCAAGGATGTGTTTCGCAGACCAGATAAAAAGCGGCTCGTCTATATGAAACGCCTTGCCGACAAAAGGAACAAGCGCCAAAAAGGTAACAGCCGCCAACGCTATAACTGCAAACCACGGCCTCTTGTAAAATGGCATATTATTCGCTCCCAGCCCAACCCCCTCCATCATGCGCGATTATCTCATAAATGCGCGGCTATTTACAATTTATATTCAGAACGCCATCTTTTACAAAGCGCGGCAGGGCTTGACAATTTAATGCCGTTAAAGTACAATACCCTTGTTTTGATAAACCGAGGGGTGCCCTGTGGGGGGTGCCCTGTGGGGGGTGCCTGTGGATGGGTGCCTCGCGTGGTGCCTTGCGGCATGAAAAGAAATGGCCATTGGCCACTGTATAGAAATAAGCAGAGCTGAGGAGGTTGTGATGGCAGACATAAAACCGGACGAAATACTTGATACAAAGGGACTAAATTGCCCTATGCCTGTGTTAAAGACAAAAAAGGCCATTGACGGCATAGCGTCAGGCAAAATACTTGAGGTGCAGTCAACCGACGCAGGTTCAAAGTCAGATATTCCTGCGCTTTTAAGCAGATTAGGACACGAACTTCTCGATACAAAAGAAAACGGTAACGTCATATCGTTCTTTATCAAGAAGGCATAGATATTCGGCTGTTGAAGGCTGCTAAACATATTGCCGCATAATGCCGACATAGTATCATGGCGGAGTGTGAATATGCCGCTGTGGCGAGACGCTGCGGTGGAACGTGCTGGTTGTGGGTTAATTAATTGTCGGCAGGACTGTTGCGCTGATATTAGAACGGGAGATTTGCGCATTGATTCCGGCAGCCTCAGGTGCTGACAGGTAAGCAGCGAACTATGCTTGGAAGATTAAAGAAAGAGCTGATAATGATTTCACTTGCCGCGGCGTGTGTGTGCGCTTCTGTAGTAGTGGCCGACGCCGATATATACAGGTTTATTGACGCAAATGGGACAGTGTACTATACTGACGCGCCTAAGAATTCTAAATATGTAAGGTTATACAAGACCAATCGTATAAAGGCGGCATATCAGAAGCCGACAGCGCGTCAGCAGCAGCCAAAACCGGCGGCTTTAGCAGCTAATCCACCTAAACTGGCAGCCCTTCCCCCTGCCGCACCGCTGCCAGCCGCCCCATCGCCCTCAACCGTAAATAGTAGTAATGTTAAACGGGCGTCAGACTTTAAGGGCTACGAGGACATTGTACATAAGAAAGCCGCAGAGCATAACGTTGACCCCGGCCTCATCAAGGCGGTAATCAAGGCTGAGTCAAACTGGAACAGCAGCGCGCTGTCGTCAAAAGGCGCTATGGGCCTGATGCAGCTTATGCCGGGTACGGCAAACCTGCTTTCTGTCAACAACCCCTATGACCCTGTTGAAAACATAGACGGCGGGGCCAGATATTTGAAATACCTGTTAGTAAAATTCAACGGCAATGTCCCCTTAGCCCTCGCCGGATATAATGCCGGCCCGAATGCCGTTGACCGCTATGGTACAATCCCGCCATATGCGGAGACTCAGGGTTACGTTGCCAAGGTGCTTAGCACCTATAACGGCGGCACATATCAACCATATTACGCCCGCCCTTACAGCCATACCGCAAGCAGAGCCGCAGATACCCATATATTCAAAGTGGTTATGCCCGATGGCTCTGTGCTTTATACCAATACTCCTCAGTATGCCAACAACCAGCTATCAGGCAGGTTTTAGGCTGTGGAGCAGTCCCATGACAGTCTCGTTCAGAAGATTCAGCAGCTAAAAAAACAGAGAAACGCCGTGATAATTGCCCATAACTACCAGCGGGATGAAGTCCAGGCTATTGCCGATATGACGGGCGACTCCCTCGAACTCTCAAGAAAGGCCGCCGCCACTGACTGTGATGTAATAGTGTTTTGCGGCGTTCATTTTATGGCCGAGAGCGCCTCGATACTGTCGCCGGGAAGGATAGTGCTATTAACGGCAGCCGATGCCATGTGCCCAATGGCGGAGATGATTGGAGCAGGCGTTGAAAGGCCGCTGTATGGGACATTTCCCGGCTATAAAGACCCGCCCAAGTACATATATCCCGTTAACTATACGCTGCGCGACATAAAGAGAGACTATCCCGGTACGCCTGTCGTGTCCTATGTAAATACGACTGCCGAGGTAAAGGCCGAGAGCGATATATGCTGCACATCGGCTAATGTCGTAGAGGTCATAGAGTCTCTGCCTGAGGGGCGCGTTATTTGTGTGCCGGACAGGAATTTATCTGCATGGGCGGCAAAGAATACGAAAAAAGAGGTAATCTCATGGGACGGTTACTGCCATGTCCACGACAGGGTGCGCCCTGTGGATGTTGAAAATGCACGGGCGGCTCATCCCAATGCCGTTTTTATGGCACATCCGGAGTGTCGGCTTAACATCCTTGAAATGGCTGACAGTGTGGCAAGCACATCGGGAATGCTTAGGTTTGCGGCTGCCGCTGGCGCCAAGGAGTTCATCGTCGGTACGGAGATTGGCCTGCTTTACAGACTGAGAAAGGAAAACCCGGACAAGCAGTTCTACCCCTTGAGAAAAGACATGGTCTGCCCGAATATGAAAAGAACCACGCTGCAATCCGTATACAACTCTCTGAATGAAATGCAGCACGTAGTGAAGGTAAGTGAAGAGATAAGAGAGACGGCATGGAAGGCCCTCAAGAGAATGCTCTCGCTGTAGCGGCAAGACCAGACGGCGTCCTGCGAACAAAGTGGCTGCCGACAGTACTGCTAAAATAAAGCCGTAAGTGCAATCGTTTTGTCTATTTTTGGCCATGCTGCCCTCAAGCGGGTTACAGGCGATTATTCATGAAAATATCAATAAATAAATCTGTCTCCATTGTCGGTTTCTCTCACTATAGAGTTGTGTTATTATGTAAAAATGGAACGTAAAGAAGCCATAAGACGATTAAAACAGTACGAAGCTGACCTTGATGGCACGAGCCTGTTCAACGTTGGCGTTGGGACGGTCAAAGTTACGGAACACGTTACCGCCGCCGTATATTAATTCAAAATCGTCTTCCATTGTAGAGCCTCCTTCAATCGATTTAAGCGTTCACGGAGAAGGTCAGTTTCCATTTGAGGCGTTTCAATTCCGGTCTTTGATTTTTTCTGAAAGGCGTGAATAACCCAAATTTCCACGCCAATTTTCATGGCGTAGAGGACGCGGAAGGCATTACCTTGATGTTTACTATTTCAAAGACATCGGCGGCATATCGTATCTTCTGGCACTACGGCCCTAGTAAAGAACAGATTACCATTCTGGCCATAACGCCGCACCCTTAACACTGAATATCCCTACTGGCAATAAAAAAGCCGTTGGACTTGTGATAGTGTTCCGGCTTAGGTCTGATCATATTTTCCATTTTCACAATCTTAGCGTTGCGGCCATGCCTTATCAGCCAAAGGGCGATCACTATCATTGACAATGAAAAGATCATTGACAATGAAAAGCCAAATATTGGATAATCATATCAGCAGGTTGGGAGGTATCGGATAATGACAGCTTCAATGATTTTTAATTTACCCGTAAAATTTAAACAAAAGAAAGATATTGTTATAGCCTCATGCCCTATTCTTGATGTTGTAACGCAAGGCGAAACGGTTGACGAGGCACGCAAAAACATCAAAGAGGCTGTGACGCTTTTTGTCCTGTCGTGTATAGATGATGGAACCCTTGAGGCTGTGCTTAAAGAGTGTGGGTTTACGACTACAAAAATGCTATCAAAAAGGTCTGTCAAAACTGAAACTATATCAGTCCTGATACCCTTCACAATCAAAAGTAATAGCCCCGCAGTATGCCACGCCTAATTCCTCTTGATTGGAAAATTCTTGAATGTATTTTTCTTAACGATGGGTTTGTGTTCAAGCGGCAAGAGGGTTCTCACAGGGCGTATAAGAAGCCGACCATTATGAGGCGGGTTATTATTCCAACATACAAAAGCGTTGGAGTAGATATTATACTAAACAATCTGAGGACGGCTAAGATGACAAGAGATCGCTATTTTGAGTTGTTAGACATTTGCAGGCATCGCGGCTAACGGTCTGGACGCATGCCCTATAACCGACATCATCATTTTGTATAGTTTTGGCCTCACCAGCCTATAGGAAACATGCGGGTTTACAGGCGTTCAAAAGATACAACCTGGACAAAATGGCTCATTATGTCCAGTGTTCCTGCGGTGACCCCTTAGGTGTCTATATGTCCTGTCCCATATCAAGTTTAATGGGATGTGTCCCAATACTGTAAATGCTTCTAATACTCGTCCAATGCATCATAATCAATACGTTTTTTATTATCGTCATATAGATTTCTCAAGTCATCCTGGTCCAATGGAAACATATCTGATTTATTTATATCATTTAAAAAAATAAATAGGGTATTTAATATACCCCTAACCATTACGGAGGATAACTTATATGTATTTTTTACCCTTTTATAATAATTTATCATGACGCGTATAGAATTATTATTTAACTCAATGTTTGGCCAACTCTTATAATACTGACAACTCTTAATCACATAAGTATGATACGTGTAAGCATCATTTTGTTCAGTTTCTATTTGGCTATTAAGAATATTTAGACCTTCCTCAAATAAAAGATGACCACCTTTGACACCGCTTATAGCTTTATCCAATAATAATCTTGCCCTGGTATGTTCAATTTGATTAGAGGAAGAACCTCTTTCTCTTATCGCTTGATTTAAGTGAATTTCAGCGTCGTCATACATACAGTACTTGATTTCTGATATAGCTCTATGCAACCAATACAAATGGAAGTCTGTATAGTAATCATGAATTTGCTCGTATATTCTAAACACTAATTCCCGATGAGTTTTCTTGTCTTTGACAGCTAATAATTTCCTAAGATTTTGAGTTTTTAAAAGATGCCACATTACTTTTGAATGATAGGTGGTAAGATTCTTTAAATTATGGCAGTGCCTGTCTGACAGGTTTTTTAATATGTCCACTACAATATCGCTACGTTTAGTTGCACTTATTTTCATAACTGCCATTTCTAGTAACCTATTATACCTGCTCTTAACTTTGACATTTCTTGGATTAGATTGATTAATAATGTCTGTGTGAACGAATTCGCTTATTTGATCGCGGAATGCAACTATGTCTGTAACTGGAAATATATCGTAAAATAGAGACAATTTAAGCTCCATACCGCCATATACTTCTAATATAAATAAAAGCAGAATAAACCGTTGCAAATTATTATCATTACCTACCATTGCTCTGTCGATTAGCTTCTCAATTCTTTCTGTAAATGAAGAACCTTCATTAAATTCATACAACGCAATTAAAAT
>JAKOEO010000034.1:7727-39014 GCA_022321325.1 Candidatus Magnetominusculus sp. LBB02
CAATTCTTTCTGTAAATGAAGAACCTTCATTAAATTCATACAACGCAATTAAAATATCATTCTTTTTTAATCGCTGCATAAACTTTTTCGCTGCTTCTTCAGTCGTAACCCCAGCATAACTTCCTAAATAAGTCTTACTCTTTAATTTTTTTATAAATCTCAGCGCGTCATCATCATCAATAACTCTGATTTCGCTTTCAATACGTATTTTATATTTAACATTATTACTTTCCGTAAATATATAAAAAAAGCGATTATATTCCTTTTGTCCTAACGTCAAGATGAGTTGAACGTTTAGATTTTGGATCGAATTTATAATATTCATGCCAGGATCAATTATCCATGAAGCATCATCTACTAATATCATGATTTTTTTATCAACATGATGCTTTATCACTAGTGCGTTGAGCTGTGTCAGTGAAGCATCAAAGTCATCACCTACAAATTCTAAAACATTGTAATCATCACTAAAATGCACACCTATCCTATATAATAAAGTAGTCTTGCCTGAGATTTCTTTGTCAGTTATAACTAAACACTTTATTTCATTACCTTTATTATTTAATGTGTCTACTATCGATTCTGTTCTTTTTGTTATAACATCATGATTTGTAAAAATATCTTCCCAAGTAGGCTGCATCCCTTTATACATATTGGGAGATTGATGCTTAGCTTTAAAATATTTATCTTTACTGATTACATTATAGCCGATCTTCTCGACATTTTCTATAAACGTTGTTGGTAAAACTTCTACCCTACTCTTAAATGATCGAAGTTTATTTATAAATGATTCAGCTGTCTCATCGATAAATACTACATTAGGAAACATCCTTCTTATTCTACCTTGCTGCAATTCAGAGAGCTTTGGTGCGACGTGGTAAAAAGCATTAGAGACAACATTTTGCTTCAGCATTTCGATCTCTATATCCAATTCATCGTCAAAGGACACACCAATCAAAAGAAAGTTATCAGTCTGAAAATCATTAATAAGGTCGCTTAAACGTTTGTCGTTTACAGAATGGGCAGCACTTTGTCGATATGAGACCTTTGAAAAAGTAACTCCGGCGTTGACATTGGTGACAGAGCCTCGAAGTTTATAAATAGCCGAGTCTGATGGTGAGCGGTATACAGGTGATCTTGAGTCAAAAATTGAAAATGGCTTATTGTTGGCGTTTAATATTTCCTCATGAGCATTGTCTACATTTAACGTATATATCTTCTTCCAGGTTATCTCGCCGTATGACTTGTGAAAATCTTTAATGGTCTTTACAGTAAGATTCTCTCTAATGAAATTATAAAACAAATGTTTATTACTGTATTCGCAATCGTCGCAGATATCGGGTAGTTCTGAGTCTAAACATTCACTTGACTATCAGTCTCATTAATTGCTAAAACCTCGGATATTAGAATTTTTTTTAAACTAGCAACATCTGGAATCTTATTGCCTTTAGTATTCAGCGCTCCTATTGAGAATCCAGATCCAGTCAGAAGTATTATATCATCTTTATAAATCCTATTTATTAGGGTTTGGTGTTGTTGAATATCTACATTAAACTCCATACTTACTCCCATGGAAGACCAGCTTTGATATTATGACGCTGAGTACGACTATATGAAATCTAAAGAATTGCATCAATAACAATGTCATACATATGTATCCCTTTGATCTATAGTTATCATTTTCCATTAGGTTGGGATAGTGAGATCTCAAAACCTCACTATTAATGTTGCCGTGTATTTTGCTATAAACTATCATCCTGATTACCGCTCACTCATATAACCGCAAAAATCATGCCAGAAAATAAATTTTATAAGTGCTTGTTTGTATGGGATATTTATTTTGATGCAACTAAGAATAATAGGAATTGACACCCATTTTATGGAATTGGATTCCTACTCTGCATCATTGATCGTAAATCGAGAAGGAAACCGTAGCCGCTTCGATTCCGGCAGTCAGCGCGCCCTGTTGCGTTGCTGCGCCTCTACGAATGTCTTTAGGACGGCGTAAATGCGGGTTTAATAGCCTCTGCCGCCAGTGCTTAAACCATTTCAGCACATCGGGGTCTAATCGCAGCGTTACCATCTATTTTGGGTTAGGCATGACAATTTGAGCCTTATCAAACCAGTTGGCAGCCGGAATAAATGTGTCGGGGTCGCCGCTGACGACATGTTCAATCTCTGCGTCAGTCATCGCCGCAACTTTCGCCCAGTCGGTCGTGTCATCCACCGGGCCTTCTTTAAGGCGTACGTAGTATGTCTTTTTTTCATCGGTTCCTGCCTTTCTTGCGCTGATTAATGCCTTTATCGCGGCAGCGTTATATTGCCAAGTATGACTTGATGTTGCGCGCCGGTTGCCGAGGGTAGATTGCCCGGCAGTCCTTTCAATGTCCTCATCCCCATGACGGCAAAGCAGACCGCCTCTCTTGCCTCCGCATCAATGCCATATTCGCCGATGTCCATTAGCTCTATCCCTCTTGAATTCAGCTTCTGCCGAAGAAGGCCCATAAGATATGGGCTTTTTGCGCCGCCGCCTGCCGCTATCAGCTCATCCGGCTCCCATTATTCAGCCGTAGGCGCATATCACATTTCCCAGTGTGCGAATGCGTGTGGCGCTGAAGCTGCAAGTTTTCCCAACTGCCTGCGTGCTCGTGTTTTGTGCCAAGCTAAGTGTTTGTATTTCCGCCGCTGCCATCGCACGAGAAAAGCATTCATGTGCCTCCAAACGGATGCCATACCAGAGCTATGGAATCGACTGTAATAATTTAACCAGCCTCTAAGAACCGGATTAAACCTTCTTGAGAGGCTGTCAAGCTCCTTATCGCATTTTAGCTGAGTTCGCCATGTCTGTCGCATCATACGAAGTGCTTCTCGACTGACCGCAGGGGAGAAGTTTACGTATATTCGTCCATACTTGTCCATTGCCTTGCGTGGACAAAACGTATATCCCAAGAACGTAAATCCAATCGTTGGATACAACTCACAACGATTGATGTCCTTGCAGTAAACAATTCGTGTTTTCTCTGGATGAAGTTCCAGTCCACACTGACGAAACCGCTCCGAAATCTTCCTCAATGCTAATTGCGCCTGTGGCAGGCTTTTACAATGAACCACCCCATCGTCTGCATATCGACAAAACCTCACGCTGCGCAGATTTTGGGTGACCCATCTGTCAAACGCATAATGTAGGAAGAGGTTCGCCAGTAACGGACTTACTAACCCCCTTGGGGAGTGAGTTGCAACAATCCATTCTCAGTTAGCATTGGCACTTTAAGCCATCGCTCAATATAGAGCAATACCCAAGGAATCTGACAGTGCTTACGAACCGTACGAAGAAGCAAGTCATGGTCAATGTTGTCGAATAGCCCCTTGATGTCAAACTCTAATACCCAATCGTATTCCCAGCTTCGCCGTCTTACAATGGCAACCGCATCAAGGGCTGAACGCCCAGGACGGTATCCACTGGTTCTATTAGAGGCTCTAAGACAAGTTTCACCACTGTTTGAGCAACTCGGTCGGACACTGTCGGTACGCCTAACATGCGTACCCCACCTGACTTCTTTGGTATCGGAACTCCCTTGACTGCCGGAGGGAAATAACTGCCCGAACAAAGGCGATCCCAAATCTTGTGCAGGTTGTCTCTGCGTTGGCTCTCAAAATATTCAATTGATTCCTCGTCCACTCCTGCTGACCCACCATTTGCTTTGACACTCTGATACGCATTCCACACCAGAATCTTAGGAATGTCATACGACTTTGTCGTGCTCATAGATTCCTCCTGCTTGCACAGTTGACCCACATGCACGACTGAATAACGTGACCCCTTCGCTCCATCACTATTACCGTGACTTCATTGCTACTACAGGTCGCTCCGTCCCTTGATGGCGCTTTGGTACTATCGGCCTTGCATTTCACGCTTGTACCTTTCCCTTTGCATCGCCACCGAAGGTTCCCGCAGTTCAACGTAAGAGCCCGAACCAAGCTCACGCTGCCTCTATGCCGGACACCATCTGTCCCGTAAGCAGGTATCGGACAAACTTCTCCTGAGGTAACATCACCCCTCAGTTTCGATGTCATCTGAGGACTTTCGACACTTAAACGGCAGTTCACTGGTGTTCGTCTTCTTTGGTTCATACCTGATACCTTATTGATGCCTTTTCCGTAACGCTCACGACCAGAGCTTTTGACCCAAGACGCTTACGGTGGTTTGCAACCTGCTCCTGCAAGCCGATTGCGAGGGGTCTTCCTTCATCTCTTACGCCGCTTGCTGCGGCACACTTATATCTGTTCCCCAAACATGATTATTCCTATTTATCTCCAAATCACTTAATAAATAAGGATAAATCTTATGCCCAGGGTTGGCTTTGCTTAGCCTGTGTTTAGGATAAATTGCTTCAATACCCATTACTCTCATCAGCCTCTGTTTCCGCTTCCTGTTTACCTCATGCCCGATACCCCTCAATGTCACAACCATTCTCCTTGAGCTGTAAAAAGGGGTCTTTGTGTATTGCTCATCTATTAGTCGCATAAGCTCTATATCGTAAGTGTCCACTACAGGCTCACAGTATATCGCTGACCGTGACAGCCCTAAAAGCGCTGCCTGCCTCGCTATCGATATTAATCCATTTGTCCTGTCGATGAGCATTCTTTTATCTCTAACCTTTAGTTCCCAATTTTTTTTTACCAATCAAGCTCTATTTTAAGCTGGCCAACCTGCCTGTATAGCTCATCTATAAGCTCGTCCTTTTCCTTATCTGCCTTTTGCCGTCTGCCAATAAACAACTCTTCTATCCCCTTCCACTGCCGTATCTGTTCTGGATGCACCTGATATTGGGTCGCCAGCTCTGATGATGTCTTCTCTGCCTTTATCGCCTCTATTGCTACCTTCGCCTTAAATGCCGATGCATATTTCGTCTTCATACTATACTTGGACCTCCACATTCCTGCTCTTACTGTAACTGAACATGTTGTCCAGTTTTTTGGGTCCATTATACCCACAACATATCTTGTCTGAACCAAAATACTCTGACCCATCCATAGATACTAAATATGAACTATCTAAATAACGATAATATTCAAGATACTTACCCCGCTGTAAACGATAAACATACTCATCAAATACCCCCCCCTATCTCCTTTGGGTCAACCTCGTCTAAAACATTTCTCATCTGGTTGTCCTTAGGTATAGAATCTACTTTAAACAATGTCCTCAGATTATTCTGACGATACCGCGTTTCCATTTTCTTTTGAAACTCAAGCAATGACGAATCCTGAAAAAACATCATCGCAAATGCCGACATCACCACATTGTGAATGCTATATCGTATCTTGCCCTTTTCCCTATAATCCGCAAGCCCCTCCAGTATAGAGGAAAACGCTTCCCTTAAAACCCCAAAGGACAGATGTCTTTTTATCTTCATGAATAAACATATCATAAAGATAAACAAAAAATATAGTGTCATTATCTTGACTCTTCACGGAGGTAACAAGCATATTGTGTGCCTTTTAGAGGAATAAATTATTGAAAGCGCCAATATTATGACACTCTTCGCCCTAGCTTTTGCGAAAAATATATTCCATCCTCTTTGCGTCCCCTTTTATTATGCCCACTTGCCTGTTCATTGAGAATTGCTGGTGGCCCATATTATAGTTGCAAAAGTGGAAGTTTCTTTCTGTAACATGTTATGCTGATTATATGGAAACGATGAGAGGGGTTTGCTTGTGATGATGGAATTAGCCGCAAAGATAAAGGCGCTCTCAGGCGAGATTCGCCAGCGTTATGATTTCGTAAAGAACAAGGAATCAACAGAGATTGCCCTCATCCTGCCTTTTATTAAGAGCCTCGGCTATGATGTCTTTAACCCGTCAGAGGTGGTGCCGCACTATACGCTTGCCATTGACCATCAGAAATCAGTCATGGTTGACTATGCCCTCTTGCGCGACGGGAAGGCTGAGATAATTATAGAGTGTAAGCACTGGGGCATGAATCTCGATGTGGAGAGTAATTCACTTGCCGAGACCTTTCCGGCGTCTCAAGCGAAAATCGCTATATTGACAAATGGAATCATCTACCGCTTTTTCACTGACTCGGACAAAGAATATCAACTTGATAAATCGCCGTTTTTTGAGTTCAGCATTCTGGAAGTATCAGATACCGCCATTGAAACGCTCGATAAATTCGTAAAGCAAAATTTTGATCTTGCAGATATCCTTGCCGTTGCCAAGTCAATGAAACAGGAAAAGGCCAAGGCGGCAGCCATAAAGAACATAGTCAAAAGGAGAAAGATAAGCAAGAAGGATATTTTCATCTTTCTGCGCGAAGACATCGCCGCGCCCGTGTCGTGGAGTTTGCTTGAGTACTACAGGGGGGTTACCGTTGCCAGCGGGTATTACAACCTAAGGAGCCTTGACCTTGTGCTCTTTACGAGGCGGTGCGACCTGTTAATCATTGATGAGTGCCACTTTGAAGACATAGACGCCTTCTGCGAGTTCATGTATCATATTCAATACTCAAACGTGTCGTTTAAGGTACTGGCCGTACTGAGTTCGTCAACCGACATAGACCAGGTTCAGCAGCTCCTTTCGCAGTGCGACATAGTGATTGATATAATCGTCAGGCCGTTTACGATAAAGCGGCTCTATGCCTATATCGAATCCACATTCGGCATACAAAAGTCGTTTGACGTGGGGGTCAAGTCCATCACGCCGGATCAAATTAAAAGCGGAATGGTGGCGGCTGAAAATGTCTATATTCCAGGCAAAGACGAACACCTTATAGAATGCGGCGTTGTGCTCGATGATATCCATGTCAGAGAGCTGATAAAACATAATATAGCCAGGATTAAGGTTCACAAGGATGTATATAAGTTTATGAATTGCTGGGAGTTCACCAAATGCAAGGACTGCGAGGAATGCCCCGCGTTTATAAACGTGGACGCCGACGGTTTTCTGGACGGGGTCAACGCCGGACGCGCCTGTATGTACATAAACGCCACGCTTGACATGTGCGGCGGCGGCAGAAAGTACAAGTCATGGGAAGAGAAAATAAAGGTTACCTGCCATAGCTGCGAATTCTACAAGATGGTTCTGACATGCAACGACGGCAAAATCCCCCCATCTATCAAGCTGATGGCCCATATGGATAAAAATATTTATAAAAGAAAGAATATGGAGTCGGCAAGAAGCAGTTTTGTTAATAAGAATCAGAACAAACAAAGGCCGTAGGGCGCTGCGGCTGTAAGATTTTTTTGAAGATAGCTTTACAAAACGTGCAATTATATATTATAGTAGTGCGCTATGCGTGGAGGATGTGGTATTGGCTAAACAGAGTATTTTGATTGTTGATGACGAGCCCGATATCCTTGGCTCTCTTTATGACACGTTTATAGGCGATTATGAGGTGTATAAGGCGTCAAGCGCCGTCGAGGCGATAGCTGTTTTGAAAGAAAAGACCATTGACCTTGTTCTTACCGACCAGCGTATGCCCGGCATGTCAGGAAGCGAGCTTTTAGCAAATGTTGATGCCAACTATCCAAACATGGGCAAGATCCTTTTGACCGGCTACAGCGATATATCTTCCACCATTGAAGCGATTAATAAAGGCAATGTTGACAAATACCTGACAAAACCGTGGGACAATGACCAGATTCGCCGCATTGTGATGGAAGTCCTGCAGGTGCGGATGCAGCGCATGGTTGCTGACCGTAACTCTGTGGAGACACAGCTTGTTCAAAGCGCCAAGATGGCCGCTATCGGCGAATTGGCCGCCGGAGTTGCACATGAGATAAACAATCCCGTCGGCTTTATTCATTCAAACATGGGCAATCTGCGCAAGTTCTTTCAAAAGATTAGCGCCCTTATTGAGTTTTACGATACTCTGCCGCTTCCGCCTGACGTTTTGGAAGAGATTCAAAAGATAAAGACAGATATTAACTACGACTACCTCAAGACCAGAATAGCCGAGATGATTGAACGGTCAATCGTCGGCGCCGAGCGTATTCAGAAGATAATCCTGGACCTGCGGTCTTTCTCCCGCAAGGAATCCCTTGAGGCCGCCGAGGCCGACATTAACGAGGCCATTGATACCACGTCAAGATTCCTGACGTACGAGTACAAGGAACGAATCAATATCTCAAAAGACTTTGGGACGCTGCCAAAGGTTGTTTGTAACATTGGGAAATTAAATCAGGTTTTTTTGAATATCCTTGCCAACGCCTGCCAGGCAATTGAGGACACGGGCGAGGTGAGAATAAAGACTCTAAGCGAAGGTGATAAAGTCAGAATTGAGCTAAGCGACACGGGAAGCGGCATCCCTAAGGACAAAATAAACAAGATATTTGAGACATTTTATACCACCAAGCCGGTGGGAAAGGGCACGGGGCTTGGGCTTTCTATAAGTCTAAGCATAATAAAGCAGCACAAGGGTACGATAAGCGTTCAGAGCGAACCCGGCAAAGGCACCACATTTACGATAATACTGCCGGTTGACGGCCGCGGGCAGCAGTAATTTTGTAACTGGCGTTGGCTATATCCACCCGATTGTTAAGAGGTCTCGCGGCTTTATACATTAGGCTTAGTTTCAGCAGACGGGTGAATTGTCGAAATATATCGGCAATATCGCTATAGGTGGTGTGTGTGTCGGAGGCAGTACAATGGGCGGGTTGTCTAAACATGAGATTGCTGCGTTAGTGAGGGCTAATATGTTGTTTCAGTGCATAGCGCCTGATGAGCGCTTTGACGACAGTGCCATTGACGAGGCAGTTGAGTTAATGGAAATCTCATACCATAAGCCGGAAGAGATAATTTTCGAGGTCAACGCCGCAGGCGACACCATTATCTTAGTCCTTGAGGGAGAGGTTGATGTCATCATCATAACGCACGATGGGGCGGAGTTGAAGATAGCAACGGTGGAGTCGAACTGTTTCTTTGGGGATATGGCTATTATTGAGGACGCGCGCCGAACAGCGACTATGAGGACGCGCACGGATTGCATATTAGGAAACATCAAAAAGAAAGTGTTCTGGGATTATTATTATAAATACCCGCTTATTGGCAAAAACCTGATGTGGGGTATAAACCAGAGAATGAAACATGCCAATATTCAGGTTGTAAAACAGCTTATACAGGAAAAAGAGCGGCTGCGTTCTTTCAGTGACGAGCTTGAGAGACAAGTACAGGCGAAGACAAAGATATTGCGGCAAGTAGATATGCAGCTCATAGAAATGGACAGAATTGCGGGGATGGGGACTCTGGCGGCAGGGTTATCCCATGAAATTAATAATCCGTTAAGTTTTTTAAAAAGCGGTGTGGGCTTTTTAGAAAAGCAATTTTCTAAAATAACAGAGGCCGCAGTATATTGGAAGAAACAGCCGTTTAGTCAAACCACTTTGGATGAGTATATGAAATATCTGGATGAGATAGACATTGACGCCATAAATGTCTCGATAAATAAGAAGTTTGATATGATACAGCGCGGAATTGCGAGGATTTCAAAGATAGTTAACTCAATGAGAAGCATAACCTGCACGGATATGGACCATTCAGGGATGATTGACATAAATCGCAGCATAGAAGAGGCGATTGAAATCCTCGGTGCGCATGGCTCTTCTAAGGAGATACAGTTTATAAAGGAGCTAAATAAACTACCTTTGTTTGACTGTAGTCCAAAGGAGATAAATCAGGCGTTTATCCATATTCTAACAAATGCGATTGACGCCATTGAGCACAGCGGCATTGTTAATATAAAGACATCCTATGCAGATGATACAAAGACTATATCGGTTCATATATCAGACAATGGCGTAGGGATGTCCCCTGATGTGTTAAAGAGGGTGTTTGACCCATTTTTTACGACTAAGGATGTAGGCTCCGGCACGGGTGTGGGGATGTCAATTACGGAGGGGATTATAAAGCGCCACAAAGGTAAAATAGATATAACGAGCGAGGTAGGCAAAGAAACGACAGTTATGTTACAATTCCCGGTAAAAAGCGATGATGCAGGAGAGACACCATGGCAGATAAGATAAAGCCTACAATACTATGTGTGGATGATGAGCAGGATATTCTGGATTCATTGTTTGATACCCTCATGGACAGCTACAACGTAAAGACCGCAACCAGCGGGGCAGACGCCTTAAAGATAATACAGGAACACGAGATAGCGGTTGTCATATCTGACCAAAGGATGCCGGGCATGACAGGCTCTCAGCTCCTGCACGAGGTCAACATTATTAAACCCCGTTGTAAGAAGGTGCTGCTAACCGGCTACTCCGATATTGACGCCGCCGTTGAGGCCATTAACAAGGGCGCTGTAAATAAATACGTCCACAAGCCGTGGGACGAACAGGAGCTTGTCGAGGCGGTTGGGCATCTGATTAAGCTCTATAACGCCGATGAGTTCATGAACAAGATGATTGAAGACAGTAAGCAGATTAAGGCAAAGGTGGAGAATTGGAAACATCATTCCGACCTGCTTAGTCAGTTTATGGACGGCTGCCAGATGGGAATGTGCGTCGTTGACGAGGAAGGGCATATCATATCAGTCAATAAAACGGGCTTGAGGCTGCTTAAATTTGAAAATATGGACGCTGTGAAAGATAATAATCTCGATACATTTTTCGTTTTAGACGCCGCTAAGAGGCAGATGTTTCTTGAGTTATACGAAAATGGCCAGTCTTACCGGCCATTGGAAGTGAAACAGGCAGACGGCGGCGTTTCCAACGTTGCGGCAAGCCTGGTGTTTCTTAACGACGAAAAGGGCGTAAAGCAGCTTAAAGGCGTATTGTTTAATTAGCGGCAGTTTTTCATTTCAGTGATCATTTTATTTGAGTGCAATTAGCGCAGGGAGGCATACGTAATGGGAAGTGAACTTTATCTTGACCTTGTAAGTAAGACCATTATCTCCATGCTGTCCAAAGAGATAGCCGTGGATGTCGGTGCGCAAGTCGGCCAGCGGGTTAATGAACTGTTAAATAGCAGCCTTGCCGGTATCATATCTGAGCAGCTATCATCCCAGACAGACAGGCTGGGGCGCAGCATTTCAGAACTCGAAGGTACGCTAAAACCACAAATCAGCGCCCTTGGCGCGCAAATTACGCAGATGTCGGCCCAAATCATAGAAAAATCAGGGCTTACCGGCGAGATAGGAGCAATTAAGACCGCGCTTGAAAACGGTCAGGAATCGCACAAAGACGTAATGTCGGGGATAGTCTCGATAAAAGAGGGTTTAAACGAGGCGTTACAAAAGAATCTTGGCACGCAGATAGCGGGAGTCTCTGAAAAGATAGAGACGGCATTTTCTGACATGGACACAAGAATGTCGGCCATCGCAGAGTCAACCGCCAAATTAGCCGGTCAGAGCAATCTCGATATGCTGAAAAAGGTGCTAGACGGCATTGGCAGGCAGGCCGCCGAGGCCGCCGCCGCATCAGATGCGATAAAGAAGGATGTATCTGCCATAAACGAAGCGTTGCAAAAGAATCTTGGCACACAGATTGCGGGAGTCTCCGAAAAGATAGAGACGGCATTTTCTGACATGGACACAAGAATGTCGGCCATCGCAGAGTCAACCGCCAAATTAGCCGGTCAGAGCAATCTCGATATGCTGAAAAAGGTGCTAGACGGCATTGGCAGACAGGCGGATGAGTCGGCGGCATCCTCAGAAGCGATAAAAAAAGATCTGTCTGACATCAGCGCCACGCTTCAAAAGAATCTTATAGGCCAAATAGAAGGCATCTCTGAAAAGATAGACGAATCGGTAAGACTTGCCCTTCAGTCCTCGGCAAAAGAAGAGGGGGAGATGGCCAAGGGCGCATATTACGCAGTCAAAAAGCTGGTAAGCGATTTCAATAAGGCAAAGGAAGACGCCATTGTCTTTAACAAGCAGTACATGAACGGCCTGACAGATTTAAGGACGCACTTCGAGGACGATTTAGGGAAACGCCTGATGGGCGCAGAAGAACAAAGCGCCGCCATCAAAGACGATATTCAGAATTTACACAAGGGACTTCAGCATAACGTTAAAGACCAGAACAAGCTCCTGCTTGATATAGTGGGCACGATTGAAAGGCAGCTTCCATTTTTCAGCGGCAAGGTAGATGACGCCATTTCTGGCATCGAGGGAAAGGTTGCGGGTTTTGAGCGGTCAACGCTTTCAAAGATAGACAGGGCCGGCTCTGATATTATGAAATATATTGACGAAAATGTCGCAAACAATCTAAAAGACACAGAGAAGGGCTATGCCCCGCTATTTGATGAGCTAAATGCGGTCAAACAGCTTATCAGCGGCATTGTAAAAGACCAGTCCGATGTGCTTCAGGGCGTGTTTTTGTCAGTGAAAAAGCTCTTAAACATCTCGGCAAAGGAACGGGACACCAACGAAAAGGTCTCTAAGGAGCTTACTAACGCCCTCGATAACCTCTACAGCCACATCAGACGCCTCGAGGCCGAAAACGATGAGCTTGACGTGGAGCTTTTAAGGCTTGCAGGCGATGATTATTTCAAAAACAAGTTTAAGCAGCTTGAAAATGAACTGGTTAAGGCGCGGGGCCTTGCCGACAAATATAAGGACGAGAAGGCGGAGTTAGAACAAAGATATGATATGCTCCAACAGCAGTGGAGCCTTGCGCGGGAATTAGAAGGCAAGTGATATGACAGAAAGGGACGAGATAAGAATACAGGAGTTTCTGCACCGCCTCAAAGACACGCTGTGCAGGCTTGAAGACATAGGCATGGAGCAGTTTACACGAAGGGTGGAAAATCTTACCGCCAACCTCAGCTCTTTTTCTAAGCATACCGTAAGAAGCGGCCTTGTGGGCATCACCAGCTCAGGGAAATCATCCACGCTAAACGTGCTGCTTGGCACGGGCAAAAAGATTCTGAAAGAGCAGAGCAAGGCTACCACAAACATGATAGTCTTCTGTTCTAAGTCACCGGAGCCGGAGCTTGAGTTAAACTTCGACAACGGCAGCAAGGTAAAGAAACATGGGCAAGAGGTCTTAAATGAGTCCATATGGAAATATACCTCTGAAGACGAAAACCCGCAGAATAAATTCAGCGTAAAATATATCAGACTGGCCCTGCCCACCTTTCTGCTTGACGAGGGCACAGAGATAGCCGACACTCCAGGCCTTGACGCCTTTGGCAATAAAGAACACGAAGACCTGACGCTGCGCGAGTTCCTGCCACAGGCCGACATGATAATATATCTCTCTGCAATAACAAGCCCGATGAAAGAGACCGACAAGCGGGTGCTTAATAAGATAATGGACGCCGACCAACGCATTATGTTTGTTCAGACGTGTAAGGCAGCAGTGGTGGAAAAGAGTCTGGGCGACGGCAGGACAGAAAGCGTTGCCGAGATGTTAAGCAAATACAAGGGCGACCTCGAGAAATCCCTTGCGCCGTTTCCTAAGTTAAAAGACGCCCCGATTGTTCAGGTTGAGACCTCCCTTGCGATGAAATATATCAAGGACAACAGTGAAACCGTAGCATGGCAGAGTTCCGGCATGGACGAGTTTGTCTTTGTTATTAAGAGCCTTGTAAGACAGCTTCAGGGCGAATATGCCCTAAAAAATTTAAAGAAGACGGTTGACGAGGCAAACGCACTAAATAATCTTATCAAAAACACGATAGGCGAAGACGCTAATAAAGAATCCAACCTTGAAGAGCAGAACAAGGCACTTGCAAGCCTCAAAGGCTTCACTGAAAGAATGACGCGCGACAGAGACTCCTTAGTTGCCAAGTGGAAGGGACATCTTGAGCCGACAGAGCTGTATAATTACTACAGTTTGGAGCTTTCGAGGATTTTTGGATACAGGTATAACTTCAACCCCGCCCATGATAAGGACTTCTTGTCTCGCATAGAGGAGATTAGGGAAAAGACTCAAAACGTAAAGAGCGATTTTCTTGCCGCCATAGACGCGGCAAAGGAAAGATACTCGGAATCATTTAACGAACTGGGGCTTGAGATAAGGCGCGCCGACATGCAGGCCACAAGCACATCCAGCTTCTTCCTGCCAAATGTGCAGAAAAAGCGCGTTGCCGACGCCACAGGAGGCGGGCAGACCGCTTCAAAGATAGGCTTCTGGAAAGACAAGAAAGAGGCCGCAGCGGCAGAGTTTATTGACAAGGATAAGTTCATCAGAGACCTCAAGATGTCGCTTGCCGCGTTTTTTGAGCCGCTTAGCAGCCACCTTGACTGGTGGTCTAATACGATAACCTATTCCTTCATCGAGCCGCTTCAGAAGAAAGCGGCCGCACTTGCCGATGACATAGCAAGGGCAAAACGAGGAGTAGCGGTTGACGAGGCGCAGTATAACGCGCTGGTGGCGATAATCGCTGAACTTGAGGATGTCCTCGGCGATGTCTCCTATCTCTATAACGTTGACCCATCGCAGAGAAAGACCGTCCGCTTCAATAGATTTACATCGAGGATAATCGAAAAAGACGCGGCAGACAGCAGAAATATCTTCCTTCAGCTTGGCAGCCGACTCTTTGAGAGCCTGTTTCATACATGTTACCGCGACTCTATAGGCGGCATTGCCAGCCCCAAGACCGTGGCCCTGATAGGCCAGGACTATGAGACGCAGATAGATTTCACGCGCCGGCTGTTGAGGCTAAGCGCCGAACAGGTCTCGATGCTTCATAAGATGGAACGCCCGTTTTCGATTAATCTGCCTAACTCGCCAGGCGCTATAAGAAATGTAGAGGCGGCGGGGGAGTTTGGCGGGCTGCTATCTTTTTACATTCTGGGCAACGACACGCCTTCTATGGAGCTTGTAAAGTCAGCGGGGATATTTGACAAGGCGGATGTTATTCAGGTGATGATTGAGGATATGCACAGGGTTGCCTCAGCCCTTACCGACCTTGTTGAGAGGAACTTGTTTTTTGACCAACTGACTGCCTATAAAGATAAACTCCTGCTGACCAATCCCGCCGCGTCATACTTTCAGAAAGACAGGCTCCATATATTAGTGGCCGAGGCCATTGCAGAGATAGACAAGGTATTTCAGCCCTGTAAGGTAAAATGGTTTATATATGAGAATTTCGAGATAAGATATAACTACTTCAACCAGCTTTCAAACCGTATTATCTCTGAGGGCATTCAGCCTGAGGACTGCCTTCGGCAGTGGAAGGCGGACGGCGTGCCGCTTGATGAGCCATTTAGCGAACGCACCCTGCTTGAGCAGTTTGAAGAGTTTCTGCAAAACGTCTGAGACAATCCTGTCTTCCTGGGTGCTCATCCACAGCTGCAAGATGTCTTAACGCTTTTAATTGTCCATGCGCTTTCGGCCCCTTTTACAGAGGTCTTGCCTTTTAAAGGTGTGGCCCCTGCGCTGCGGCTCGTTGCGGCCTTGATATTTATCTCCTTGCCATTGTTATCCACCGCTAATATTTCCACCGAAAGAATAATGCAGTCATTTCTCCCCGAGACCGTTCCAGAGGCGGTAATGCTGCAAGTCTCATCTTTACATTCGGAAGTTAGCGCCGCGTTAATAATATAACCGTCTGACTCAAACTGCTCCGCGTCGGCCAACAGCGCAGTTGCAGATACAGCTAAAAACAAGATAAGCGATATTAGTGTCCTCATTTGCTGTCTCCTTACGATATTGTTATCGTCAACTTATGTTAAAACAGTCTAACTTATCAGCGCTGCCGCTTGTTCTGAGACGATGTATGATTGGTAGAGTTTCCCTAACGCATCCAAAAAGCAGCTTACCATGTAAGCGGTCTCGTCGTTTAGATTAACGCCGCCAGCGGCGAGGTCGCGGCGAAACTCCATCCACTGCCGCTTATTCCATATGCCTTTGTTATTTTGTACAAAGACCGCGGCGCTCAGATTGATTAAGCTCATGGCATTCATTTTGCCGACAGCGGAGGCAGCCATTGGTTTTAACGACTCAAGCACAAGCCCTAAGGCCATCCTGTCGGCATCCAGAAGCTCAAAGCCTCGCCTCTGAAGGTCATGCAAGAGGTCTATCCACATGTTATGGTCCCACCTGCCGTTATTGAAGGTCACAAACTTCACGGCATAATCAACTAACAGGCCGAAGGTGACCTTCTCGCCCGCATAAAACTGGTAATTTCCCCTGCCGCTGGTCTTGGCCGCATACATCGCCATGTCGGCCCTTTTGATAAGTGATGTGGCATCGGTCGCCGATGTGGGATATATGCTGATGCCTATGCTGGTGCCGATAGGACATAAATAGCCCTTCATCTCAAAAGGCATTTGCAGCGTCTCGATTATCTTGCCTGCAATGGCGGCGGCGTCCCTTTCATTTGCTATTTCTGTCAGAATCACGGTGAACTCATCGCCGCCCATGCGGGCAGCCGTGTCCGATTTCCTGATACATGTCAGCAGCCTTCGTGCAGTTTCTTTAAGCAGAGAGTCTCCGGCATCATGCCCAAGCGTGTCGTTTATGCGCTTGAACTTATCAAGATCAAGGTAAAACAGGGCAAGAATCCGATTATTTCTCTTTGCCAGGGCGATGGCCTGGTCAAGGCGCTCAAAGAACATCGAACGGTTTGGAATCCCTGTGAGGTTATCATAAAGGGCCATGTGCCTGAGCCTTCGCTGCGCGTTTCTGCGTTCTATCACGCCTGCAAGCGTGTCGGCTATAGAGGTCAGGAAGTCGTCTGCCAGCTCATCTCTTTTATGACCGTGCGCCACGTACATGTTTATCACGCCAAGCATCTTGTCTTCAAAGAGAATTGGTACGCAGTAGTGGCCGTGGGGTGTCATTCCGTCAAATCTCACGTCGTGCCGCTCATCGAGACAGTCCGAAAAGACAAGTTTTCTGGTCAGGGCAGCCCGTCCGCAGAGGCAGTGGCCAAAGGGCAAAATGGCGCAGGTCTCAAGCAGATGGCTGCTTAGTCCATACTGCGCTATCATCTCTATCTCTTGTTTGCCCTCGACGGTTAAAAAAATAGAACCCTTTTTCTCAAGCGCAAGCCACGACACCGACAGCATCAGCTCAAGCGTACGCTGAAGCAGGTCTTTCATCGAGATAGGCTCTAAGGATGTGCGAAGCACCTTGCTGATAATCTTTTGTATTTCATAGTTTCTTTCTATCTCCAGCTCGCGCTGTCTGTTATGCTCTGCCTGTTGCTCAAGGCGTTTGTTGGCAGCGGCAAGGTCGCGCATGCCGCGGTCAACTTTATTTTGCAGGCTGCCTGCCGATTCTATCAGTTTCTTTTCTTTGACATGTTTTTGCAGCGCCAGCTTTATGAGTATATTTAGTTCTGTCTCTTTAAACGGCTTTATAATATAACCGGAAGGTGCTGTTTTTAACGCGCGGTCTCTTAACTCATCGCTGCTGTAGGCCGTCAGATAAATCACGGGGATGTCCATCCCCTCACGTATCAGGCTTGCCGCCTCAATGCCGTCAATCTGGCCTTTGAGCTTTATGTCCATCAGGATTAAATCGGGGTTTGTCTTTTTGACTGCCTCATAAACGGCCTCACCGGAGGCAATAATGTCTGCAACTTCGTACCCCATTTTCAGAAGCCGGTCCTTTATCTCGAGGGCAACTATGGCCTCATCCTCAACTAAGAGTATTCTTTCCTTTGCCATTGAGTTACCTCCCCGGCTCCACAGCAATAATCAGGGTGTCTGATAGTAGAGTGTATAAATATTAGCACACGAATGTCAAGCCGTCTTCTTATTGATTATTTTGAAATTAGTTATTTTGTTTACTCTTGGTGACGTTTGTTTTGAAAACAAAGCTCTTATAGCCGATGAAATTCCAACACAGCGCCGCCGCCGTTCCTATAAGCGCGCCGATGTTAACCCAGACCTGACCGGTCAGTGCCTCGTGGTATATCAGAGGGGTAAGATAACGTACGGCAAGCGTAGAAGTGGCCGCGTTTATAAGCGAACCTACCACGCTTATCGCTATGAACAGGGAGAATTGTACGCCCTGCCGCTCTTTTGAGTTGTCCTGAAACGCCCATCTTTTGTTGAAATAGTAGCTGCATGCAACGCCGAATAAAAATGAAATCTCTTTTTGAATTGCGTATGGCGTGCCAGTTTTCAAGCCTGTAGCCAAGGTCTCGATATTCAGCACAAGCAGGTCAACAAGCGTGTTCAGTGCGCCGATTAAGGCAAAGCGTATGAATTGTTTGGCAGTACTATGCTTAAGCGCCATGCGGCAGCCGCAGTGTTGAGGCCATCTTCAGCGCCTCTGCGGCGCTTTGGCCAGAGGCTGTGCCGCGCCACGCAATGTCATAGGCCGTGCCGTGCCCCGGCGAGGTTCTTATAAACGGAAGCCCGATAGTGATATTAACGCTCTGCTCAAACGCGGCCATCTTCAGAGGAATAAGGCCCTGGTCATGGTACATGCAAACGACAATATCAACCTCGCCCCTGTTGGCCTTATAAAAAATTGTATCGGGCGGATGAGGGCCGCTAACTATAATGCCCTCACTTAGGGCGTCCTCGATGGCGGGTGCGATTTCCTCAATCTCTTCGCCGCCGAACATGCCGGCCTCGCCAGCGTGAGGGTTCAGGGCTGCTACCGCAATTTTTGGCGTTTCAATGCCAAGCATATAGGCGGCAGAAGCGGCGTGCCTTATCGCCCCAAGTACGCGCCCCTTTGTTATCATATCAGGTACGTTTCTAAGGGCGGTGTGAATGGTCACGAGGATTACACGAATTTGCCCGCCAATGAGCATCATGGCATAGTCATGGGCGTTGCTCAAGTGCGCAAGCATCTCTGTGTGTCCGGGGAAGTGTATGCCGCCAAGCATGAGCGCCTCTTTGGAGATTGGCGCCGTTACAAGCGCATGGGCGCCGCCATTTAGTATAATCTCAACGGCGCGTTCTATGTACGCAGCAGCCGCCCTGCCGCTGACTGCCGAGGGGACGCCACGCTGCCACCTCCGCCCTCTGACAGCACCGACATCAATGATATTTATTATGCCTTTTTCAAAAACGGCGTCCGCGGGGGAATTAACTGACCTGACTGACAATGCAGCCCCTGTCAGCTTTATCGCCTCATCGAGCACATCGGCGTCGCCTACGAATACCGCATCCGGGCAGCCAATCGAGACAAACGCCCGAAGCGCTGCCTCAGGGCCTATGCCCGCCGGGTCGCCCATAGTTAATAGTATCTTATTTTTCAATTTGTCCCGGCGGCATTCGCCGTTTAAATTCTTCCATAAGTTTCAATGTTACCTGTCCAACCTGATATGAGACACCATCTACGGCTGAGACCGGCATAATCTCCATAATTGAATTGGTAACGAATACCTCGTCTGCCCTGTATAGCGTGGCGGGGAAAAACTCGCCCTCAAGGGCGTTAATCCCCGTCTCAGAGGCGAGCTGCAAGACATGGGCGCGCATCACGCCATCCAGAATGCCTGACTTGACAGAAGGCGTGTAGAGCGTATCCCCTTTTGCAAAAAAAATATTTGAAGCCGCACATTCAGCCATATGGCCGTTTATGTTCAGCATAAGGGCCTCCTGGGCGCCGGTGCCGTCGGCCTCCTGCTTTGCAAGGATGTTGTTTAGAAAATTCAGCGATTTAATCATAGGGTTAAGCGCACCGGGCGGCGTTCGCACAATCTTTGCCGTAATGAGCTTAATGCCGTTTGTATAATAATCTTGCGGATATGGCGAAAACAATCTGGCGGCAATGACAATCGAGGGTTTGCCGCAAAGAGCCATGCTTAAACCGGCCGGCCCTGTCCCCCGTGTGACAGATAATCTAACGACGGCCTCAGTCAAATCGTTGGCTCTAAGCGTACTGTAAATGGCCTCATGCAGGTCTTCGTCTGAAAGTGGAAGGCTTAGGCTTGTCATATTTAGAGAACGGCGAAGCCTTCTGATATGCCCATCTATCTTAAACACTACGCCGCCATATGACCGCATGGTTTCAAAGACGCCGTCGCCGTACATAAAGCCGCGGTCAAAGACAGAGACCCTTGCCTCCGATTCGCAGACTATTTCGCCATTTAAATATATCTTCATTGAACAGCCCTCAGTGCAGCGGCTATTATACACACCTCAGGCGGTTTAGGCAAATAAATCCCCAATGGGTTTTCCGGAGGGTGTTACAAAAAACCCTCCGGAGAGGGCGGCTGGTGTCAGTCCGGGCGTTTTTAGGTGCTATTTATTAGCGCTATCTAACTTAGATATGAGTTCCATAAAAAACAAATGCATACCGTACGGGGTTTCATTCATAGGTTGTTGTTTCTCGACCATTGACGATGTCAACAATAAATCAGTGGTGTCGGCCATAAAGGTAAGCATCGCCTTGATCTTGTCTAATTCGTCGCTTGTCTGTGTTTTTTGCATTTCCCCTCCATTTGATTTTATTTACTATACAATGTTAGTATAGTTAGCATGATACACTATTATTATATACTTTGTCAAGTGTATAAAGTATATAAAGTGTGTATTTTGTAATTTTATTTAAAGGAGGTACGTATGACGCAAGAAGAGCCGGCTAAGGATGAGAAGGTTGTTTTCTTTACATCAAGTTCACAGTTAGAAAAGATTGATAACTTTAGGTTTAACAACAGAATCGGCTCCAGGGCCGAGGCTGTAAGAAAACTGATAGACATTGCCATAGACGCCTTATGCGAAAAAAAAAAGCCTTCTCAACCGTATGACGCCGACATGCTGATAGCTGCAGAGCTGCAGAGTAACTATGGAGAGAAGACAAAGCGGCAGAATAAGAAAAAATCATAAGGAGACATGATATGTTATTCAAAGGAAAGGTGTGGAAGTTTGGAAGAGACATAGACACGGACGCCATTATTCCGGCGAGGTATTTAAACACCTCAGACCCGGACGAACTGGCCAGGCACGTCATGGAGGACGCTGACAAAGATTTTCCCAAAAAGGTTAAACGCGGCGATATTATCGTGGCTGCCGAGAATTTTGGCTGCGGCTCGTCGCGCGAACATGCCCCTATCGCTATAAAAGCCGCGGGGGTCTCGGCGGTTGTGGCAAAGAGTTTCGCGAGGATTTTTTACAGGAACGCCTTCAATATCGGGCTGCCTATTTTTGAATCTTCAAAGGCGGCAGACGGCATAAAAGAAGGCGATGTCGTGGAGATTGACGCAGATAAAGGACTAATCAAAAACACCACGACACAGGAGGAGTTTAAGGCGCAGCCAATCCCGCCGTTCATGCAGGAACTGATAACGGAAGGCGGCCTGATAGAATGGACAAAGAAGAAGATGAGCGCCTGAGAAACCTGCCCAATCAGGCATTATAAAGATAAAAGGCGATGTCTGGCATCGCCTTTTGTCTTGGGCCGATTAGAGTCGGCTTGATTATTTAAGACCTAATTCCGCTGCCGCTGCCTTTACCTCTGCAGGGTTGCCCTGAGCTGTTTTCATCATAGGGCTTTTTGATTCCATAGACGCCTTTTCAAAATCGGCGGCTGTCTTAAACTTTGCAGTCAAAGCTGCCTTATCCCCGGCTGTTTTGCCGTTATGGCAGCCCTGGCACTTGTCCCATCCTGCAAAGGCCATTGATGCAAATCCCAGCACTAAAACGAGTGTCAACGCTAATTTCTTCACTATTGAGTCACCTCCTTTTGATTAGATTTATTGTTCCTATACCATTCAGGCACTAATTATAGCAATTTTACAGAACAAATTGCGACAACTTTTTTTTGCATGGCCAAAAGCGGACGGGGCTTGCGCCGAAGGCGGCCGCTCTTTACAAAAACCCCTTAATTATGTGACAATAATTTCACAGTGATAGATGTGCTTCTTAGCCATAGGAGGTAGTAGATGGAAGAACGGCAGCCGATAAAAATAGACAGAAGAAGGGGCCCTGATTTAGTTATGAAATCAATAAGATGGGCGATTTTCGCATGCTGGCTGATGATCTTTGTCGTGTGGGCGTACGTGTACTATGCGATGCCGGAACAACTTACAATCTTCGACCCTCACGGTTTATACAAACAGCCCAGGACATACTGGGATATGACCATGTTGAAATATGCGTTTATTGCGATAAACATCATGCTGCTGATATCGTTAGGGGGGTTGACAATAAGCAGCATGAGGCAAAAGAGAAAATCAGACAAGTCGCCTAAAACGCTCATCCTTATGATTGTCATGTCGCTTATCGGCATGTTAATTATTTATTTTAAGTTTTAGACCAGGGGCGGCCGCATCATTATATAGAAAACTCGTCAATTCCTGCGATTGCAACCTGCTTACTCTTAGAACCCTGTCCTTTGAGTATGGTTATATCTGATTTTTTTATCTTTATGGTCTTTACAATGTGCCGGTGGAGCGTATCTATCAACTGTTCATTTGCCTGGCCGTCAACGGGCGCTGCCGTTAGTTTTATCTTTAGCTCATTATTTGACACGCCGGAGATTTCGGTCTTTGAAGAACGCGGCAATACGCGAACGCTTAGTATAATGCCTGTTGCCGTCTTGCGGTAAAAGGTTGTATCCATATAGAATGTTATGCGGCGTTTAGAGCTTATCCAACGCCTGCTTAATCATCTTATCCTTTTTTGACAATATTCGCGGGTTGCCTTTCCTTTTTGCCGTGTCCTTGTCGTCGTCCTCTTCTTCGATAAAGTCTGTCTCGCCGACAAAATCGCCGACATATAGCTTACGGCTGAATGCCTCGCTCCTGACGGGGGTGCAGTTTTTAGACCACGCAAACGAGGCGATGTCCCTGTCTGAGGTGATAACGATATAGCTAATGCCTGCACGGGCTATAATATTCTTAATCACATCGTCGGCGGACTGGCCGCGGGCAGAGTAAATCACCTGAAGGCCGGCGATTGAGGTTGTGGTTGTGTTGAGGCCCTCTCTAAGACCGTCAAACACCAGCGTCATATCGGAGAGGAAGCCCTTGCGCCTCCCATATGCCGATAATTCCTGAATCAGCCTTTCACGCTGCGCCTTGATGTCCTTATGGTGCGTGCCGATCAGGTTATAACCGTCTATAATTATCTTTTCAGCCATTAACCACCTTTGGTATAATAATGACTGTCGGCAGCAAAGTCAATTTAAAAAAGTTGACAATTTGCGGCGTAAAAATTAATATATATACATGCCGAACACTGTTGTTTTAGCGCTTACTGCCGATGAGGCCGTTGCGGCCTCGCTTAGAGCGGCTGAGATGGCTGCCGCTGAATTTAAATTGTTCACGGCTGCCACAGCCACAGAGGCTCTAAGCCTCTATCGCAAGAAAAAACCAGAGCTGGTTATCATTGACGAAGACGAGGCGTTTACGGATTTCCTCGGCGCGATAAAAGGCTCAAGCCCTGCCGATAACACGCCGACCACGCTGATTGCCCTTACGGGGTTCAATGGCGGGCAGCGGTTTTATCTGGCCGGAATAGACTTATTTCTAAGGAAACCTATCAATGTTTACGAGCTTGCGGGGATAATCAGGCACTCCTCAGAGCTTGGCAGCCTCAAGGCCATTGCCCTCAAACATGAGCCTCTTATGACACTGATGGATAACATTCCCGATTCTATCTATTTCAAGGATGCTCAGAGCAGATTTGTCCTCGTAAACATGGCCAAAGCGGCACATTCTAAGACCACGATAAAAGAAATGATTGGAAAGACTGATTTTGACTTCATGCCGGAGGATGAGGCCATTGCCGCAGCAGCCATGGAAAAAGAGATAATGAACAGCGGCGTGGCTATTGTTGGAAATGTTGAGAAACATAACCGGAGAAATGGCCAGGAGGTCTGGGTCTCGGCAACTAAAATCCCCTGGAAGGGCGGCGATGGCCGCATCCTTGGCGTAATCGGCATATCGCGCGACATTACAGACATGGACAAGGCAAAAAGGGCGCTTGAGGCGGCCAAAAACGAACTTGAAAAACGCGTCGAGCAGCGAACCATGGAGCTTACGCTCTCAAACGCAAAACTCAAAGACGAGATAGCGCAGCGTTCCCTCATGGAAGAACAAATTAACCGCAACTACCAGATTCAACGCGTCATCAACTCTGTTTTAGAAATCTCAATAGAGCCGATATCAATGAAAGAACAGCTTTCGCATGTTCTATCTTTGATAATGTCTATCCCGTGGCTGTCTCTGCAGTCGAAAGGCTCAATATTTCTGTATGACGAAGAGGCCGAAATGCTTGTCATGGAGGCAGAACGGGGACTATCTGAACACCTCAAAGAAGAATGTAAAAACATCCCTGCCGGCAAATGTCTCTGCGGCTTGTGCGCGCAGCGGCGTGAAATCATCTTTGCAAGCGAGTTGGATGAGTACCACCATGTTCGATATGACGGCATGTCAGACCACGGGCATTATTGTGTGCCGGTGATGATAGGGCGGCGTCTTCTGGGCGTAATAAATTTATATGTGGACGCCGGGCACAAGAGAAACGAGATGGAGGAGGCGTTTCTGCGCGCAGTTGCCGATACCACTGCCGGCATAATTGATCGCAACCGTGCCGAAAAAGAAAAACACAGGCTTCAGGAACAGCTTGCCCAGTCAGAGAAGCTATCGGCATTAGGACGCCTCTCGGCAAGCGTTGCCCATGAGATAAGAAATCCTCTTGCAGCCCTTGGCGGGTTTGCCAGAAGGCTGCTTAAGAGAATCACTGAGGGAACTAAGGAAAAAGAATACGCCGAGATAATCTGCTCTGAGTCCACAAGGCTTGAAAATATCCTTAGGGACATCCTGTCATATTCCAAAGGGGCAGCTTTAGACCTGACCACTCATGATTTAAATGAAATCATACATAGCTCGCTCACTAATTACGCCGAGATGTGCTCAGAAAAGTCCATCGAGCTGCAAAGCCTGCTTACCGCCATTGAACCGATTCATATAGACAAGGGGCAGGTGCGCCAGGTCGTAGACAATCTTATATCCAACGCCATAGATTCCATAGACTTTAGAGGCACCATAAAGATTGCCACAGGAATGGTTACAAAAGATGACAAGGAGTTTGCCTTCATACAGGTGGCTGATTCCGGGGCTGGAATCCCGCCCGATAAACTAAAGATGATTTTCGATCCGTTTTTCTCCACAAAAGAAATGGGGCGCGGCACGGGGCTTGGCCTGTCTATAAGCAGAAAGATAATAGAGGAACACGGCGGCAGCATCTCGGCAAAAAGCACACTGGGCGAGGGGGCTGTGTTTTCAGTATTCCTGCCTTACCAGTAATCTCTCATACTGCAGGAGAGTAATGGAGGTTCTATAATGAAGGAAAGTATCAAAGGGACACAGACAGAAAAACACCTGCTAGCCGCTTTTGCGGGGGAGTCTCAGGCAAGAAACCGCTATACATACTTTGCCTCAATCGCGAAAAAAGAGGGCTACGAGCAAATCTCGGCCATTTTCACTGAAACGGCTGATAACGAAAAAGAACACGCCAAGAAGTTTTTTAAATTTCTGGAAGGTGGCACGGCAGAGATAACCGCCTCCTATCCAGCAGGTAAAATCGGCACTACGATTGAAAACCTTAAGGCCGCAGCCGAGGGCGAACACCTCGAATACACCAAGCTATATCCAGAGGCCGCAAAGATTGCCGATGAGGAAGGATTTCCAGAAATTGCCGCCGCATTCATGGCAATCACAACAGTTGAGGTGCAGCACGAAAAGAGATACCTTGCGCTTTTGAAAAACATAGAGGACGACACAGTTTTCAAAAGCAATGAGTCTGTAAAGTGGCACTGCAGAAACTGCGGCTATGTGGCAGAGGGCACCACCGCCCCGGATAAATGCCCGGCCTGCGACCATCCAAAGGCGTATTTTCAGAGAAAGGCAGAGAATTACTAGGTTAGCCTGACATGGCCGCCTCCACAGAGCTTAAGCGTATGTACATGGAGAGGTTTGCCTCAGAGGAGTTTATTTTCGGGCATATCAGGCGCGGCGGCAGGATTTTCATTGGCACGGGATGCGCCGAGCCTCAGTACCTTGTCAGTGCGCTGGTAAGATATGTGGAGAGTCATCCAAAGGCTTTTTTTGACGCCGAGGTGCTCCATGTCTGGACATTGGGCGTGGCCGCCTATGCGCAGGAGAAATTTAAACATGTCTTCAGACATAATTCTTTTTTCGTCGGTCCTGACACGCGCTCTGCCGTAAACAGCGGCCTTGCCGATTATACGCCTGTTTTCCTTTCCCAGGTGCCGCGCCTTTTCTACCAGAGATTAGTGCCCATAGATATTGCCCTCATACAGACATCGCCGCCGGACAGGCACGGCTACATGAGCCTCGGCATAGGGGTTGACATCGTTAAGGCGGCAGTGGAGACGGCAAGAATTGTCATAGCTCAGGTCAACGCTAACATGCCGCGCGTTCATGGCGATGGTTTTATTCATCTCAAAGATGTTAATTTTATCATATCCGCCGATGAGCCGCTCCTTGAGTACAAACAGGAACACGACCACGCAGCCGCGCAAATGATAGGCCAAAATGTGGCGAAACTCATAGAAGACGGCGATACGCTTCAGGTAGGCTACGGCGGCATTCCAAATGCTGTAGCCGCACACTTAAAAGGGAAAAAATACCTCGGCATTCACTCGGAACTCCTTTCTGACGGCCTTGTGGAGCTGATAAGGTGCGGGGCCGTGGACAATTCAAGGAAAACCACAAACCACGGCAAGACCATCGCCTCATTCTGCATGGGAAGCAAGGACACATACGCCTTCATAAACGACAACCCGGCATTTGAATTTCGCACAATAGACTACACCAATGACCCGATGACCATTGCAGCCCATGAAAACATGGCGGCCATAAACACTGCCCTTGAGATAGACCTGACAGGGCAGTCCTCGGCTGAATCGCTTGGCAAGACCTTCTATAGCGGCATAGGCGGGCAGGCGGATTTCATGCGGGGGGCCGTTTTGGCAAAAGGCGGCAAGGCCATCCTTGCTATTGACTCAACCGCCGTTGTAAGGGCAGCAGACGGTACGCAGACGACCGTCTCCAGAATTGTACCATTCTTACACGAAGGCGCGGGCGTTACGTTAAACAGGGGAGATGTCCACTATGTCGTTACTGAGTTCGGCATTGCCTGCCTGCACGGCAAAAACATCAGAGAGCGGGCTATGGAGCTTATTTCTATTGCGCATCCCGACTTCAGAGAGCGGCTGATTGAGGAGGCGAAGGCGGTAAACCTTATTTACAAAGACCAGAAGTTTACCCAGTGCGGAGTTCACTACCCTGAAGAGCTTGAAATCTATAAAACCGTAAAAAACAATGTCGAAATCCTCATAAGGCCGGTAAGAATAGCCGACGAGCCGCTCCTGAAGGACTTCTTCTACTCGCTCTCTGACGACACGCTCTACAAGAGATTCATCTCCGTCAGAAAAGACATGCCGCACGAGCGGCTTCAGGAGTTTATCTCAATAGACTATGTAAATAAAATGGTACTTGTAGCGGTGGTAAAAGAGGGCGAACGTGACATTGCCGCAGGCATTGGGCAATATTCTGTCCTGAGCGACATGCACGCGGCAGAGGCCGCCTTTGTCGTCAGCGACGCATATCAGGGAATGGGGATTGGACGGCAGCTGCTTAACTGCCTGACATTAATGGCGAGAAAGCGCGGTCTTCTTGGTTTTACCGCCGAGGCGCTAAGCAGTAACCACGCAATGATTGCGCTCTTTGACAGTATAGACGCAGATATTACGAAAACCCAGGAAGACGGCCTGACTTCCTTAAAGATAACGTTCAGGCGTTAAATGCCGGCTACAACAGCCCCGCAATCCCCGATTCAGAGGCGGCATATGTCTTATTTTTTCTTTTATATACCTCAAATGCGGCCTTATAGAGGATTTCAAAGAAATCATCGTCACAGTAGGGCTTGGCTATGTAGTCATAGAGGCCGAGAGAGGCGGCCTTATTAAGAAACGGCTCTTCGTTGAGGGCGGACAATATCAATATCGGCGTCTCCGGGCTTATTTTCTTTATCTTTGAGGCCATCTCAAGCCCATCCATCACGGGCATTAATATGTCGGTTATTACAATGTCTATCTTATTTTTTTTAAAAACATCTATTCCCTCTTCCCCGTTAGTGGCGGTATATACTTCATTAAAGCGTCTCTTCAGGACAATTCTCATGCCCTCAAGTATGATGGCCTCGTCTTCGACGCAGAGAATAGAGGTGTTTTTCCTTAGCTCCTCGCCAAACACTCCCTTGTAGTCTGTCTTTTCGCAATCGTTTACATTTTTAACCGCTGCCATCGCTGTCCTCCTCACCGACTTTGTCTACGGCTACACCAGCGCCTGCATCTATTCTACCATACCTGTATAATTATTTTCATAGTTCTTTTGTTAATGATTACTAACTAACATAACATAAGTTGCGTGAAATTAGCAATGAGCAATAAAGCGGGGAAATACAGGGCTGCCGCCCCCTATTTCCCCGACTAATATTCGTCTTATGCTATTACAGTCATTTGCCGCCGCCAATAGCAAGCGTAACCGTGATAACCGCCCCGTTATGGCTCTGGGGATAGACTACAAGTTTAAGGCATTCAAGCAGACTATCCACATTGTTAATCGTGCCGTTAACTCGCTCGGCTGCGATGGCCCTGCCGTCCTTGCCGACGGTTATTTTGATTACGGCAGTTCCCGTAAGCTTATTGGTTATGGCCACTGTGTTCAGGGCGGCAAGGGCGGTTTTTATTGCAGTCTCAACCCTACCGCGGTCAATTTCGACAGACGTTACCAGTTTTGTAATCTCGACAGTATGCGGCGTCTGCGTCTGCTTCATAGAATCTGCTGCCGCTTCCTTTGCCGGTTCATTCGCCTCCGTTTTTTTCGCCTTTGCCGCGCCCTGTGCCATTGGGCTTGCCGGCATTGCCATTATAGAACCTCTGCTATAGACTGCCCCATCAGCCGCTCTGCCCACTGCATAGTCTGACACCCCGTCGGGAAGCGGCAGCGGTTGTTTAACCGTTACGGCCTTGCCGTCTTTTAGCCTGGTCTGGCTGTCTATGGCAACAAACGAGGTATATTCTGTCAGAAGACTATACTTTAGTCCAAGCTCGGTAACCTCTTTTTCAATAGAGCCGTTCTTTTCAAGACGGTTATAGTCGGCAAGGCGAGTTATGCGGTCGCGCGCCCACAGGTATTTCAGAGCGCTGTTAGCCTTTTGCGGCTTTACCTTGCCCATGTCAATTCTCTGCATGACAGGGCCGTCACCGGCCATTCCCTTTATTGCCATTGTGCCTTTGGCCAGTCCCTCATACTTTCCAAATATGGTGATTGGACGATTCACAAACACATCGGCCACATGAGCCGGTTCTACATCTTTTACCTTTAGTCCCCCGAAATCCACGCCTATCTTTGACAGAACCGGCGTATCAATCATCTTTCTGAACTTATCTGCCATAATGGGCGCCTCATCTGCCTTCGATACCACAAACGGGACGCCATTGCCGGCCCTTGCCATGCCCTCAAGCAGGCAGCGGTTTACGCTTGTGCCAATTCCAAATGTGAAGACATTGGCGTTGCCCTGGCTGTTGCGTATCAGCTCGAACGCCTCTTTTTCAACGGTAACATAGCCGTCTGTGGCGATTACAACGGTGTTTGAGGCGTTATTGTCCTTTGACAGCATTGAAAAGGCATGTCTGAGGGCTGGAAGCAGCTCCGTACCGCCGCCGCCTTTTTGCTGTTCTATGAGGGTCAGGGCCTTCTGAATGTTGTCCGGCGTTGCTGCAACGGCCTTTTCTGACATTGCGGCGGAGCTGCCTGAAAACAGGAGCATATTAAACGTATCTGTCGGCCTTAGTGAAGTGATTAAGTCTTTAAGCAGCTTTTTAGAAATCTCTAAAGGAAAGCCAAACATTGAACCAGAGACATCTACGATGAACATGTACTGGCGCGGCGGAATCTGGCTTATTTTGACCTCTTTTTGCGGTTCAACCATCAGCAGGAAATACTTATCCACGCCGTCGTCATAGAGCATCAGCCCTGAGCTTATGGCCTTGCCGGCCAGCCTGTATTTCAGGATAAAATCCCTAAGGCCGCCCCGGCTTTCCTTGTCATCGAGGTGCACGTCTGCGCTGTCAGCGCCGCCGTATGAGATGTCGGTCTTGTGAGACGGGCTGCTCAGGTCGCTAATAGGAACTGGTGCCGTGAGTTTTACGCTTATGTCAAGGGTTGACAGCGCCCGATGCCCAGACCGCAGATATGGGTTTTCCACCCAGTGTTCAGAGGCGGGCGCTGCGGCCTTTGAAGCGTTAGAATATCGCGGTCCTACAACTGTGGGATAGACAAACTCATAGACGCCGTCTTCCGGCACAATCAGCTCCGTATATTTAAGCTCCACCTTTATGACATCGCCGGGAAGAATATTGGCCACGCTCATCTGAAACACATTTGGCCGCTGCTGTTCAAGCAAGGAGGCGCTTTTTCCCTCATCCCTTGCCTGTTCATAGTCTTTGCGGGCCTCATCGCGCCGCTTAATTGAGGCCGTCAGAACGCGCTCGCCGATAGTCATCTTCATGGCATAGACGGCTGCGCGCGTTGAGGCAGGGAATATATAAACCGCCTCGATGGGCCTTGAGCCTTCGTTTTTATATACCTGTTCCACCGTAACATCGGCGATTACACCGGCGATTTTTGCGTCAACCTTTGTTGATTTAAGCGCCACGCGCTCAAGGCCGTCGTCCTGTCCATTAACAAAAAAATACGGCGAGAGCGTCTTATCATTGGACTCTTCATAGGCTGCCGCCACAGCCGCCATAAACATTACCGCCATCAGCACTACCCATAGGAATATCCTTCTCTTTACTTTCATAGTCTCTAACCTCCGTTGATTTGTTCGATTGCAATCGTTACTTCTATAGACAACGGGCGGTCAGAAAAGTTCCCGACAGGCGGTAAAAAATATATTAAGACATGGGTGCAGCCGATTATTGAAGTTTTGAAACTAATGAGGTCTGATGGATAGTCCCGACAGCTTTTACTCCTTCGATTTTTCTCACATTCGCGGCCTGATATGCTGTTTAACCCTGAAAGACAACGTATCTGCGCGGTAACCCGCCAGCATCCACTTAACCCAGATTGTCCATTAGAGATGAGAAGCGAACTGAAGAGTCGAGTATGTCGCCCGCCGCTCCTTAAGGAGTTATACGGCAAATCACTATTGAAGGCTTTTTCAAACACTAACACAACGGGACAGGCAACCTTATATCATATGTCATGACCTGATGCTTATCAGCTTAACCATCCTGAAGTTGTGGGTTGCGTCAGGCACGGATATGTTATACTAATAATACATTCTATTCTTTCCAGTTATTTGTACTGAACAACACTTAATCGTACAGTCTGTATAAAACTCCTGCCTGAGCTGTAAGACAGGTCAGGCTGTCTTGTCATCTGCTT
>JAKOEO010000035.1:0-14498 GCA_022321325.1 Candidatus Magnetominusculus sp. LBB02
TTGTGAAGCCTACATCTGTCAGCGCCTTTGTGGTCAGGGCTGCCCTGCCGCCAAGTTTGCAGTAGACATAGAGTTTTAGAGCGGTATTGGTCTTGTCCGGGTATCCGGCAATGGCCTTCCATATCTTGAACTCAGCCAGACCGCGCGGGATGTTAATGGCGCCCGGTATGTGGCCGCTTGTGAACTCTTCCGGTTCTCTGGCGTCAATGATTATGGCGTCGCCTTTATTGTCAACGACCTTCTTAAACGCCTCCATGTCAATTAGCTTTATCTCTTTTTTTACTTTGGCCACATAGGCGTCAACCGACTCCGGCCACGTCCTCTCAGGCTTTGCCTCCTCTGCGCCGCATAACATTGGAATTAGTGCAATAACTAATGCCACCAATGCCGCTGAAGTGAACTTCCTTGCTTTCATTTCTGTACCTCTTAAAATAATTGATTATGTCGGGAAACCCGACCTTATCGCACCTTTAACTTATCTCCCCACGGCATTGTATCACAATATAGCAAATAAAATAAACACGACTATTTCATTGACTTGCCAGAGCACCGCGTGATAGATTACACAATAAGGAGAGTTGATGGCACTATCATTGGAACATCGGGACATTGCCTACAGGCTTTTAAGCGGCACAGGGCTTGAAATAGGCGCTCTACACTGCCCGGCAGTTTTGGATAAGACACGCTGCGATATTAAATACCTTGACGTACACGACATAGATACGTTGAGGCGGCATTTTCCCGAGGTTGACTCCTCGCTGTTTGTTACGCCGGATTTCATAGGCGATATCAATATAAAATCAGTCAGCGAAATTACGAACACAGAGTTCGACTTCATAATCATTAATCATGTCCTTGAACATGTCGCAAATCCAATCAAGGTAATTCTTAACGTGTGGTCTGCAATTAAACATGGCGGAGTACTGGTGATTTCAGCGCCGGACAAGGATTATACATTTGACAGGAACAGGCAGCTCACAGAGTTTGCTCACCTGCTTGCCGACTACTACTTAGACACTGACGAGGCGTCGGACTATCACTATGTGGATTTCCTTATGCACGTCCATCCAGAGACGTTTCAAACCAAAGAGGCGTTTTTGTCCGCGCTGAAAAACATAAGAAAAAGAAACGAACATGTCCATGTCTGGAACTGTCTGACGTTTAAAGAACATCTTGTGAAGATCATAGAGATGTTTTCATTGAGCGCTGAGTTTGTATATGAGTCAGTGTCCTCGGCAAACTTGATAGAGTATTTTGCGGCGCTGAGAAAGCGTTAAAGCTGCCATAGCGGTTTGACAAATGCCGGTATGTCGGCATAGAATTAGTCTGGTAGAAAAAATGCACATAGATTTAACTGGCAAGACTGCTCTGGTTACGGGCGGGGCAAGAGGGATAGGGCGGCAGGTCTGCTTGTCTTTAGCGGCAGCCGGGGCCTCGGTAATTATCAATTACTCCAAATCTGACGAGGCGGCGCTGTCTTTGCAGTCTGAAATTGGCGGTGCTGCGGTTGCATGTCTAAAGGCCGACGTATCAAAAGAGGACGAGGTCAGGGCAATGTTCGGCCAAGTTAGAAAGACCCATAAGAGGCTTGATATACTGGTAAATAACGCGGGCATTATAAAGGACAACCTGCTTATAGCAATGGAGCAGCCAGAATGGGACAAGGTGCTTGACATAAATCTGAAGGGGACATTTTTATGTGCTAAATACGCAGCCGAACAGATGATGGCGCAAAAGGCCGGGCGAATCATCAATATTGCCAGCGTTGCGGCCTTGAAAAGCTCCCGCGGGCAGTCCAACTATGCGGCGTCAAAGGGCGGCGTTGTTGCGTTTACGAGGGCTATTGCCGTTGAACTTGCCCCTAAAGGGATACTGGTTAACGCTATTTTGCCGGGGATGATTGTTACGCAGATGAGCGAGAGGGTAAGGAAAAGGGCGCAGGATGCAATATTGGCCGCAATTCCACTTGGCAGATACGGCCTTCCTGAGGATGTGGCAGCCCTTGTCGTGTTTCTTGCTTCAGAGTTTTCAAGCTATATAACCGGACAGGCTATCCCTGTTGACGGCGGGATGACAGTATCATAGTGGCCATATATCAGGGGATTGATATTGTAAATGTGGACAGGCTCAGCCGGTTGATTGAGGGCAGTGCCGCATTTGTCGAAGATGTTTATACGTCTGATGAGCGGGCATACTGTATGGGACACAGATACCCGCATGTGCACTTTGCCGGGCGTTTTGCCGCAAAAGAGGCATTTTTAAAGGCAACAGGGGCTGGCTTTACAAGTGTCGGCGTCTTTCGCCAGATAGAGGTCGGCGCTTGTCCTTCGGGGCGACCTGTCCTGAAACTAAGCGGCTGGGCGGGCAGGCTGCTAAGAAGGCTCAATGCCTCCGGGATAAGCGTCTCTATTTCCCATACGCCGGAGTTTGCCGTTGCGTCGGTAATACTATCAGGGGGGTAACGGTTGTGCGATATTTATTGGTTGACAGGATATTGGAGTGGAAGGCTGACGAAAGGATTAAGGGCATAAAGAATGTTGCCATGACGGAGGATTTTCTGGAGTTTCACTTTCCCGGAAATCCGATAATGCCCGGGGTGCTGATGGTGGAGGCCCTTGTGCAGATTGCCGGGTGGTTGACGGCGGCATCTTCAGATTTCACGGGATGGTTTCTTCCCGAAAATGTGGATAAGTGCAAGTTTTATGGCTTTGCAATGCCTGGCGACCAGGTGGAACTGGAGATTGAGGCAGTTGCTAAAGAAACAGGCAGGGCCTCTTTCCGGGGAGTTGGCACAGTGATGGGCAAGAAAAAGGCGGTTGCAGAGTTCAGCGGCGTGATTGTCCCGCTTGCTGAAATAGCCGATGTGGAGAAGGAACGCAGATTTTTCAAGGTACTGATGAGACAGTTGAGCCTTTAGATGCGGCCGTCAACAGAATAAGAATTGATATTGCCGTTGCATTGTAATATTACTCACTAAATGGTATACTCCGAGGGAGTTGCTTTAAGAGCTCGGTAAGTAAATAAATGGCAAGGAGACCGGTGAAATGCTAAAGAGGATGAATTTCGGGACAAAGGTATTAATTATAGTGGCAGCCAGTTTTATTTTCAGCTATACAATTAATTTTATTTTTGTAAAAGGTATCATTGAAAAAGACGCGCTAAATGCCATGGTCAGCCGGGCAAAGGCGATAACCATAGAGGCTGAAAGCGCCAGAAACTACGTGTCCGCATTGCGATCAAGAAACTCCTTTGACGACGAGCGCATGTTGGCCGACCTGAAAGTGGCAATTGTCGGCGCCAATACCCCTGAGGCAATAATAGAGAAGGTAAGGAAGACGGCGTATTACTATACAATTCCTGTTGTAGCGGCATGGTCAGTGGCGGAGACAAAGTCAAAAGACGCCGGTTATACGTTCAGAGTAGCTAAAATTCAGGCCAGGAATAAGAATAATGAGGCAACGCCGATAGAGGTAACTATGCTTAAAGAAATGGACTCGGCAAAAAAAGAGGACTTCTGGTTGGTTGATAAAGAGGCCAACGCGCTAAGATATATGAGGGCGGTGGTGCTGAATGCCGATTGTATGCTGTGCCACGGCGTTGAGAAAGATTACCCGGCAGGTAAAGGATATGACCCAATAGGATTGAAAATGGAAGGTTGGAAAGTTGGAGAACAACATGGAGGATTTGAGATAATCGCCGATTTAGCACCCATGCAGGAAGTCGTATCGTCGGCGCTGAAGCAGTCCATACTTTTGGGTACGATAATAACCGCAGTTGTTATGGCAATAATTTATATACTTATTAAACGTCTTGCCGTTAATCCTGTAAGAGATATAAGGGTGCTGATAGACAGGCTGGCAGAGGGAGACCTCACAATCGAGGCGGAGGCAAAGACGGAAGACGACATAGGGATGCTTGCCTACGCTATGAACAAAATGGCCGGGAAATTAAAGGATATTGTATCCAGCGTAAGCGCAACGGCCAACAGCGTAGCCGAAGGCAGCAATGAGCTTTTGTCGGGGGCGCGCCAATTATCTGAAGGAGCGACAGAACAGGCGGCCTCCATCGAGGAGACATCGGCTTCAGTAGAACAGATGACCGCAAACATCAAGCACAACACAGACAATGCAAGACAAACCGAGGGCATTGCGACATCGGCGGCTAACAATGCGCTTGACACAGGAAAGTCAGTAACAGAGGCAGTCAGCGCTATGAAAGAAATAGCCAGTAAGATTTCGATAATAGAGGAAATAGCCAGACAGACAAACCTACTGGCATTAAATGCGGCAATAGAGGCGGCTCGCGCCGGAGAACACGGCAAGGGATTCGCCGTTGTGGCCTCAGAAGTGAGAAAACTCGCCGAGCGTAGTCAAAAGGCCGCAGGTGAGATAAGCCAACTCTCAACCTCAAGCGTGCGTGTTGCCGAGCAGGCAGGTATGATGCTCAATAAATTGGTGCCGGATATACGAAGAACCGCGGACTTAGTACAAGAGATAACCGCCTCCAGCAACGAACAAAGCACCGGAGCGGAGCAGATAAACAAGGCCATTCAGCAGCTAGACAGGGTGGTACAGCAAAACGCCGCTTCCGCCGGGCAGATAGCCTCCAATAGCAAGGAGTTATCGTCGCAGTCAGAAGAGCTGCAAGGCGCGATTGCCTTTTTTAAGACTGGTGCCGTGGGTTTCCAACCCAAGGCCAAGCGCCGCCCAAAGGCAATAACTCATACAGACGAGTAGGCTTGGGCTTTTTAATAGACACAGACATGGATAAAAGAGATGTGGTAATAACCGGCATGGGGCTTGTGACCGCCCTCGGCACGGGAATTGAGGAAAACTGGCAGGCTATAAAGGCCGACAAGACCGGGGTTTGCCGCCATCATCTGGATGGCCGCCCGATGAGTATGCAGCACTACGGCAAGGTAAAAGATATAGCATTGCCATTTGAGATACCTCACAAGCTCACAAGCCAGATGAAATTTCTAAACAGAGGCTCAACGCTTGGATTTGCGGCCGCCCTTGACGCCTTAAAAAACAGCGGTATGGACTTTCCCGATATGAATGCCATACCGCCGGGACGCCGCGCCCTTTACATTGCAACGGGGGATTTCACAAAGATTGGCTGCGATTTCATGTATCCCGCCACCAAGGACGCAACAGGCGGGCACTACAAGACAATAGACTACAAAAAACTCAACGCCTCAACGCTGAACAAGGTAAATCCCTTCTTTCTGCTTGAATCAATAGCGAACAATCTATTTAGCGCCCTGTCTGCGTTTATGGATTTCAAAGGTCCAAACACCACGCTTGCCAGCCTGTCGCCCTGTGGCGGACAGGCGCTGGAGCTTGCCGCAAGGACTATACACAGAGGCAGGGCGGATGTGGCCGTTGCCGTAGGCTCTGGCAGCTGGATTACCGAAATCCCCATGTATGAACTCGATGGGCTTGGCCTGTTATCCAGATGTGTAAACGGGGTGTCGTCCTTCAGGCCATTTGATAAAAGAAGAGACGGTTTTATCCCCAGCGAAGGTGCTGCGGCCATAGTGCTGGAAGAAAGGCAAGGCGCACAGAGGCGCGGTGCCACAATATACGGCACTATATTGGGATTTGGAAATGCTATTGAACATGCCGATGGCCCGGCGGTGAGCGTCCCTGAGCGCGTTACAGAGTTATGTATAAAAGAGGCGCTAAATAACGCCGACGTAGGCGTTTCGGACCTCGCCTTTATTTCCCCTCACGGAAGCGGCACAAAGAAAGGCGACCGCTCGGAGCTTAATTCAATCGCTGCTGTGGCGGCAGATAGCACTGTGGCGCTTAGCGCACTGAAACCTTACACGGGGCATATGGCAGCGGCAAGCGACATTGCCGAGATAATCATATCGGCGCTGGCCGTACGGGATTCAATCGTACCAGCTACGCTTAATTTCAATGAAATGGAACCGGGATACCAGCGTTTGCTAAGGCTCTCTAATGCCCATCAGCCGTCAAGCGGCAATACTTTTCTGTCAATAAGCTACGGCATAGGCGGGCAGTCCTCTGCCGTAGCTGTCCAGTGCAAGACATAGACGTAATTATACTGGCCGGAGGGCTGGGCACACGGCTAAGGCCGGTTATCGCCAACTTGCCCAAGGCACTTGCGCCAGTTGGCGGCAGGCCGTTTCTCGATATTTTGCTTGGGGTTTTAAACCGATATAATTTTATCCGAAGGGTTGTTATTGCCGTTGGCTATTTGGCGGACAAGATAATAGAGCAGTACGAGGGCAAGGGCGGGTATAATTTTGAATTACTATTTTCACGCGAAGAAAAACCTCTGGGCACGGGCGGGGCTGTCATAAGAGCCATCAGCCGTCAATATGCACAGACCGAGAATGTCATCGCAATAAACGGCGACACGATTGCTGAGGTTGATTTTGAGGATTTCGCCTCATTCCACTTAGCGCATGGCGCAGATATGACTATTGCCCTGAAAGAGATGTCAGATGCCTCAAGATACGGCAGAGTTGTTCTTGACTCTGAGGGCAGGGTCATGTCATTTCAGGAAAAGTCTCAACACAGCGCTGACGGCCTGATCAACGCCGGCGTGTACGTGTTTAAACGCGGGTTATTCGGGGGCTATGGCGAAGGCGCGGTTATTTCGCTTGAGAGAGAGCTGCTGCCGCCGCTTTGCGGCCAAAATCTCCGGGGATATGTTTACAGCGGCAGATTTATTGACATAGGCGTACCGAAGACGTATAATGTAGCAGGTGATTATCTGAGCGGCTATGATAATATCGAGAACCCCACATAGGATCTCATTTTTTGGCGGTGGCACCGACTACCCGGACTACTATCTGAAACACTGCGGCAAGGTGCTTGGCGCATGTGTGGACAAGTATTGTTACCTGAGTGTAAGGCGCCTGCCTCCATTTTTTGACCACAAACACAGGATAGTCTACTCGAAAATAGAAAACGTCAGTGATATAAACACCATCGTGCACCCGTCTGTCAGAGAGACCCTGAAATATTTCAAGATTGACTATGGAGTTTCTATCCACCATGACGGCGACATTCCGGCAAGAAGCGGCATGGGCTCAAGCTCCGCCTTCACAGTTGGCCTGATTCACAGCATATACGCCCTGCAGGGGCGTATAGTTACGAGAGAGGATTTGGCGCGCGAGGCGATTTATATCGAACAGTCTATGATAGGTGAAAATGTCGGTTCGCAAGACCAGTCCTTTGCAGCCCACGGCGGCCTTAATGTGATTAGTTTCCTTGCGAATGGCAAGATTATTGTAGAGCCAATTGTTATAAATCCTGACCGTTTGGTAGAGTTTGAAAGGAGCCTTGTCCTTGTCTACACGGGCATTTCAAGAATTGCCTCCGAGGTGGCCGGCGATAAGATTAAAAATATACCGAAAAATGAAAAAAATCTGTCACAGATGAAGGACATGGTAGACGAGGCGTATGACATTCTGGTAAACGAAGGCAGAGATCTGAAAGAGTTTGGGTGTTTGATGAACGAGTCGTGGCTCCTGAAAAAGACCTTGTCAAACAAGGTATCAAATCCAGTGATTGATGCCCTCTATGAACGCGCAATGAAGCATGGGGCGATAGGAGGGAAATTGTTGGGCGCCGGCGGCGGAGGTTTTATGGTTTTTTTTGTGGAACAGGAAAGACAGCACGATTTTAAGCAGGCGCTTAACGATTATCTGAATGTGCCCTTTACGTTTGATTTTGACGGCTCAAAGATAATTGTCTATCAGCCGCAGAGGAGGCCGCTCTGAGGCTCTCTCTGACGTCGTCCACATTTGGTGCAGAGGAAAAGGAAGCGATTGCTGCGGTTGTAGAAAGCGACATGTTTACAATGGGCAGGCATGTGGCAGAGTTTGAGGAGGCTTTTGCCGCATATTTCGGGCGCAAATACGCCGTCATGGTAAACTCCGGCTCATCTGCAAATTTGGTGGCGGTAGCAGCCCTGTTTTACCGGAAGGACAATCCCCTAAGGCCGGGCGATGAGGTAATTGTGCCGTGTATCTCATGGGCGACGACATTTTATCCTCTTCATCAGTATGGCCTGAAACTAAGGTTTGTAGATATAGATATCAATACCCTCAATATTGACGTTGAGCATCTTGAACAGGCGATAACGCCTAAGACAAGAATGGTTGTGGCGGTGAGCATTTTGGGAAACCCGTGCCGCTTCGATAAGATTACAGATATTTGCAAAAGACATAATCTTATCCTCTTCGAGGACAACTGCGAGTCCATGGGCGCGATGTACGATGGCCGTTACACAGGCACGTTTGGCCTTATCGGGACATTCAGCACATTTTTCTCCCACCATATATCCACAATGGAAGGCGGCCTTATTCTTACCGACGACTTTGAGATTGACTGCCTCTGCCGGTCTATTCGCAATCACGGCTGGTGCCGCGGGCAGCCTGAGGGAAGCCCTATTTTTGAAAAGAAAGAGAGCGATTTCTATGAGGCCTATCGGTTTATCCTGCCGGGCTACAATGTCAGGCCGATGGAGATACAGGGTGCCCTTGGCAAGGTTCAGTTAAAAAAACTCGACGCCTTCCTTGGGGCCAGACGTGCCAATGCCGCCCATTTTGTCAGTCTTTTCAAAGATGACAAACGCTTTATCATCCAGCATGAGGTTGGGCAAAGCTCATGGTTTTGTTTCACGATGATAGTTAATCCCGGCACAGACAGAGGCGCTGTCCTTAATGCCCTGAAAAAAGCTGGGGTAGAATATAGAATCATCACCGGCGGCAATATGCTCCGGCACGATGTGACTAAGTACTTCGACTACACGTCTGTAAGTTCAAAACAGGCCGACATAGCCCATGACTGCGGCTTTTTCGTAGGTAACCATCCCGTTGATATAAGACATGAGATAGACTATCTGTACGAATCATTAAAATGTATATAACAAAATATGCCAATGCCGCCCCTGCCTGCTGATGTTTAAATCCTACGTAGAGGACTACATATTAAGAGACCGCAGCCGTACGGCGCTGTTTTTCGTGATAGCCGCGGCGGTGTTTTTCATAGACAAGCTGACGCTTGGGCCGTTTGCGCCAGTGCAGCTTCATGACGTATTTGAGACGGACCTGCCGCGGTATAAGCCGATGGGAGAGCTGTTGTTTAAGCACGGCCTGTATTTCTGGTATCCGAACTGGCCGGGCGGTGCGCCTGCGTATGCGTGGCATCACACACCCTTTTATATACTGAACATAGCGGCGCAGATTATGCCGCTGTGGGTGTTGTATGGGGCGATGGTTATAGTGATGATGGCAGTGGCGGGGTATGGGATGTACAGGTTTCTATGTGGATATTTACAGATAGACGGCTGGGTTGCGGCGGTGGGCGGCCTCTTTTTTGCATTAAATATGCAGTTGAGCAGCCAGTTTTTTCTGTACACGTTTAGTTACGCGTTTCCGCTTTATTTTGCTTGGGCGTATGATTTTCACAAGGGCGGCGGGAAGGTATTAAAGTTAATCATATTAAACCTGCTTGTGGCGCTTTCATATCCTGTGTTGACACTGCCGTATTTTGTGATATTAGAGCTGCTGGTCATAGTGCTGCTGCAGCCCCAGGGGCAAAACGCAAGAGTTAGGATGCTGATAAGGACTGCGTTTGTGTGGTTTGGATATATTTTAATATGTGTGCCTGTGATATATGGGCTGTATAAATACATACCATATTCGCACAGGACGTATCAGTATGAGGCTGTGGCGGCAATTGGAATTCTGAGAACTCTCCATAACGGTTTATCGGGGCATTTGCTGACGACAATGACATTAATCCCGCTAGCCGGGGCAATGGCGATAGCCGGGAAGGTGCAGCGAGTGAGGCGGGGCTTGATAGTGGCAGGCGTAGTGGTCTTATTGTACGCGGTGTTTTCCTCTGGGGTGAAGATGATATTCAGGGGAACGTTGTTTGAGAAAATGGACCTTGGGCATATAAATACGGTATTTCCGATGGCGATGACAATGGCGGCGTTTATAGCGATTGATGCTGTAATAAAAGACAGGCGGCTGCTCAGGCGTTATCTCATAGGGGCGGCCTTTGGTGCTGGTTATTCAGTATTAGCGGTGTTTATATTCAAGGCGCTTGAGACACAGGCTGTCAACTATTTTATCCTGAACATAGTCAGCGGGGTTGTCATAGCGCTTATGATAGTGACGGCAGAGGGATTTACATTGCCGAAGCTGGTGAGAGAACCGGTAGGATTAATAACGGGCTTGACGGCGATTGTTAGTGTATTTTATTTCAGTCCGAGGGTATTTATGAAAGTGGATGCAGTGTCAGCTGCCCCTGTGCTGTGCGCTGCGATATTGATTTTAGCCTTAACCTGTTATAAGTTTTTTAACATTTCGGAAAGCTGGAAAAGAACCGGCCCTCTGCTAATAACGCTATGTGTAATCCTTTTTTTTCAGGTGAGATTCGTGCGATTTTTTGGTGAGGAATCAGTGCCATATATCAGTATTATGCCGCAAGTGCCTATCTTAGACAACCTCAGAAACGACAATGCCGATGGTCCATTCAGGGTTGCCTCGATAGATCTTAAATATATCCCAATGGTTCAAAAGAGCGGGTTTGAAACGCCTGACGGCAGAGGCCCGCTATTCAATAAATACTACAGAGAGTTTATTGGAATTCTGAGGGCGCCGCAGCTTGAGAACTTTGTCATCCGGCATGATTTCAATACAAACTGGTATAATTTATTTATTTCAGACGGCTTTGCCGGCTTTTATCTCTATCCTTTTGCATTTTTAAACAACAGGTATTTTGTAATCAGCGTAGACACATCCGGCACCAACCCTAACGACGACTTTAAACTAATCTACACGGGCACTACCACTGACGATTACAAGGGGATATTTAAAAATATAGCGAAGCTCTATTCAAAACCATTCAGCATTATAAAATGCAATTTGGCCTTCAACAGATGGTATCTGGTAAAAAAGACAACGCTGCTCAAATCAGATGAGGATGTCAAAGACGCGATTTTAAAATCAGAGGGCGAGGGTCTTATAAATACGGTTTATTACTCCAAATCAAGTCTCGCAAGTGATGCGCCTATGCCGCAGATGCTGAATGGCGAACTCTCATCCGACGATAGAATCGCCGCAAGACACTACAGCCCCGACGAAATCAGGCTTGACATCGAGACCACCTCCCCTGCGGCGTTAGTCCTGTCAAATAACTATGACCCACACTGGAAGGCATACATTGACGGCAAGGCAACGCCCGTATTAAGGGCAAACCTTGCATTTCAATCCATACAAATCAACAGCGCGGGCGGCCATAGCGTCGTATTGAAATATGAAGACAGCGTGCAGAGATTGACGCTTTTGTTCATTCCTGTTGGAATGGTCGTATTCAATTATTTTTTAATAGCATGGCGACGGCGCAGTGTCTGACGTTTCGCCATTGTGGCACGATTTGTGCATAGTAAAGCGGTCGGGTGTGCCGCATGGCGTGTCTGACTTGAAGGATTATTGATGATATAATGGAGGGCTGAATATGCGCGGGCTTTGGCAATGCGTTGATAAAGGACAGGAAAGACAACAGGCGATGCCGCAGGGCATTGGTATAGCCGCCGGTAAATGTCTGATCTTAACCGCTAAGGGAAAGGCGAAAGATATACGGAGGGTTATATTGCACAACAATATCATTTGATTGAAGCCCTGTCGGTTTTTTGGCAAGCAGGCGTGGATTTTTTTTCCGACAATAGGTTAAGATAGCTGCGCTGTTGGTAAATAAATATAACATGCGAGGCTTAGTTATGATTTATTGTTCAAAGTGCGGGACTCAACACGAAGATAATACCTATAAGTGCGTCAAATGCGAGGCGTTGCTTCATACACCTGCTGTGGAAAGTGCGCCCCGTATTGTACAGGAACATATCCCTGACTATCTCGTGTGGTCTATTTTGACTACGCTGTTTTGCTGCCTGCCCGTTGGAATTGTCGCCATAGTATATTCTGCCCAAGTAGGCTCCAAGGTCAAGGACGGCGACATCGAAGGCGCCCGCGGCAGCTCGAAAAAGGCGAAAATGTGGTGCTGGATTTCCCTCGGTTCATGGGTTGCCATTGTATTAATAGGCATTATAGTTGCGCTTGTGGGCGGGGCATTGTCACAATCGCACTAAGACATGGAGTCGCTGTTACAAATTGTTAAGTAGTTTTAAGCAGATAATAGCCGCGGTGGCTCTGGTTGTGGGCACCGTGATAGTATATACGCATGACCCCTCTGTAAGCAGGTTTTATCCAAAGTGCGTGTTTCATGAGCTTACCGGCCTCTATTGCCCGGGATGCGGCAGTACGCGCGCCGTCTATCAACTGCTTCACGGCAATATTGCCGCAGCGTTCAGATTCAATCCTTTCGTGGTATTGACGCTGCCCTTTATTATATACTGCATACTTGCCGAGTTTGGCGCGTTCGCTCAATTTTCCAGCCGGTATGGCTGGACTTTCCCCGCTGCCATTGCCATTTTCTGGATATTAAGAAACATCCCCATAGAGATGTTCGCATGTCTACGCCCGTAACTAATGCCCCTGACTAACGCACAGCGCCTTTCAGTTTTTTAGCAGTTCCCGTCGCTTCAGCAGTGACAGCGCTGCATGATATATACCGTCGTCATCCAAATTATATAGGTGTCTAAGCAGCTGCTGGTTACCGTGTTCAACGAAGCGGTCAGGCAGGGCTACTATCTTCACCTCTACATCCACTATATCTGCGGCGTTAAGATATTCAAGGACTGAGCTTCCAAAACCCCCGGCCAATACGTTTTCCTCGACGGTGACAATTTTTCGCACCGTCCTTGCAATCTCGCTGAGGAGCGCCGTGTCGAGGGGTTTAATGAACCTCATGTTTACCACCATTGCCGATATGCCGTCTTCTCTGAGGCGGTGGGCGGCCTGCAGGGCGGCAAGCGCAGTGCCGCCAACGGCAAGTATCGCAACATCCCCGCCATCTTCTATGATCTCGGCCTTCCCCATTTCAACACTGGTCTTGGACTGCTCGATTTCCTCGTTCATGCAGTCTCTTGAGTATCTGATAACGGACGGGCCGTCATGAGTAATGGCAAGTTTCAGCATTTCTTTCATTTCTACGGAGTTTTTTGGGGACATCACTGTAAGATTAGGGATATGCCTCAAAAACGATATGTCATAAACGCCGTGGTGTGTCGGGCCGTCCTCGCCGACAATTCCCGCTCTGTCTATGGCAAACACTACGGGCAGGTTCTGTAGGCACACATCATGGATTACCTGGTCATATGCCCTCTGTAAAAAAGTGGAATATATGGCAACAACCGGCCTAAGCCCCTGTGTTGCCATACCTGCGGCAAACGTAACGGCATGTGGTTCGGCTATCCCAACATCGAAAAATCTCTCGGGGAAACGTGCGGCAAATTCCCTAAGCCCAGTGCCCTCTTTCATAGCGGCTGTAATTGCCACAATGCGGGGGTCTTTGTCGGCTGCGTCTGTGAGGTGTTGGCCAAAGACGCTGCTAAAGGACGGCCTTTGCGGGCATGACCTCAGCTCTCCGGTATCCAGCTCAAACGGCCCTACGCCGTGGAAGGTCGCAGGATTCTTTTCCGAAAACTCGTATCCCTTCCCCTTAGTCGTAACAACATGTACGAGCGTGGGGGTTGCAGCTCCCTTTATGCACTCAAACGTGTCAATGAGTTTAGCGATGTCGTGGCCGTCTACAGGGCCGGCATAGGAAAATCCAAGCTCCTCAAAGAGCATACCGGGAAGGATGAGATACTTAAACGTATCCTCCGTCTTTTGAGCGAGCTTGGAGAAATGGCCGCCAACTTTTGGGATGGTCTCGATTATGTTCTTGGTCTCTTTCTTGAGTTTCTTGTACAGGTCGCCGGCCATTATTTTTGTCAAATATGACGAGAGTGCGCCGACATTTCTGGAAATAGACATCTCGTTGTCATTTAAGATGACAATCAGGTCTTTTTTAAGGTGTCCGGCGTGGTTAAGTCCCTCAAAGGCAAGGCCGCCGGTCATTGCGCCGTCTCCAATTACGGCGATGACCTTAAAATGTTTGGCCGTCAGCTCGCGTCCTTCGACAATGCCAAGCGCCGCCGAGATGCTGGTTGAGCTGTGGCCGACGCCAAACGGGTCGTGTGGACTTTCAACGCGGCGCGGAAACCCTGATATGCCGCCATACTGCCTTAACGTGTGGAATGTGTCATATCTGCCTGTGAGCAGCTTGTGCGGGTAACATTGGTGGCCGACATCCCAGACTATCTTGTCATGCGGGGATCTGAATACGTAGTGCATGGCTAATGTCAGCTCTATGACGCCGAGGCTGGAGGCCAGATGCCCGCCGTTTAACGAGACGCGATTGATAATACAGTCTCTGATTTCCTGGGCCAACTCTTCCAGTTCATAGAGCTCGAGTTGTTTTATATCCTGCGGGGATTTAATATCTCTTAATCTCATAGTATTTTGGTTTGACCTCTCTCATAGTATTTTGGTTTGACCTCTCTCA
>JAKOEO010000035.1:14508-21820 GCA_022321325.1 Candidatus Magnetominusculus sp. LBB02
ATAGTATTTTGGTTTGACCTCTCTCATAGTATTTTGGTTTGACCTCTCTCATAGTGTTTTAGTTTGACCTCTCTAAAAGATAATTAGCGATTTCCTTAAACCAGTGCGCCTTTGGGCCGAGGCAGTCGGCGGCCTGAAGTGCCATGTCAATTTGTTCCTTTGCCATTGCTTTTGACCGCTCTATGCCAAATATTGCAGGATAGGTCATCTTGTTTTTATTTTCGTCCGAACCGTGCGGTTTGCCAAGTTCCTCGGTCGTTGCAGTTATGTCAAGTATATCGTCTACTATTTGAAAGGCCATCCCTATTGCCTCGCCGTAGGCGTCAAGCGGCGACATAGAAGCCTGCCCGGCGTTAAACAATATCCCGCCAATTCGCACGGAGGCCTTCAAAAGGGCGGCTGTCTTGTTACGGTGGATGAACTGGAGGGTCTTAACGTCGTGCGCCTTACCCTCTGAGATTATATCCATTGCCTGACCGGCAACCATGCCAAAAAGGCCGGCAGCCGATGATAACTCCCGCAGGGCACTAAGCAATATCGCCGGGGATATCGTCTCGCTTGCCGAAAACATCCTGAATGCCTCGGTCAGCAGGCCGTCGCCGGCCAGTATGGCCATTGCCTCGCCGTAGATGACATGATTTGTGGGTTTACCGCGCCTTAAATCGTCGTCGTCCATGGCCGGCAGGTCGTCGTGAATGAGGGAATATGTATGTATTAGCTCAATAGCCGCCGCCTGCGGTAAAATATCACCCCCGTCGCCTCCGCATGTCTCATACGCTGTCAGACAAAGCACAGGGCGTATCCTCTTGCCGCCGGCAAGCAGCGAGTATTTCATGGCCTCATGGAGAGTTTCAGGGGCTATCGGTTCTTTGAAATACCCTTCGATAAATTGCTCGATTAGCGCTCTCTTGTCTTTCAAATAGGCTTTAAGGTCCACAGCGGCCTCCTTATCAAGCGACATTGTAACATACTTGCAAGGAAAAATAATATGATTAATTAAGGCATAATATCCCCTGCACCAGCCTCAAACCAAATGGACACGGTTGTGGCAGCAGGGGTGGAAGGGGGATTATCCCCCTCCGTCTTTAATCCTTTAGTTCGCTTTCCATGAAGGCCCTTGTCTCAGCCCAAACACATGTATAAACCAAATACGCCCCTCTTAACTTTACTATTGAATAAAGCTATTACTTTATGTTAGTATACGGCTGTCACAATTAATCGTCTTTTAAAGAGGGCACTTTACTAATGGATGTCAGGACTTTATTATATGGTATCTCTGGTTTTCTAATGCCTTTCATACCGCGCCTGCTTGCGCCACCGGCTGAGAAGGCTGCCTATGAGGACGAACAGGCATTCCTTTGGGCAAAAGATATCATGGAAAAGCTAAAACCTAAACTCAAACAGCGCCAATCGCTCAAAGAAGCCATGCAGGACGCCGCTGATAACCCATCCGACCCTGACGCGCAGGCCGCCTTTCGCCTTCAGTTGAAGAAGATTATTGAAACTGACGATGTCCTTGCAGAGGAGTTAGGCCGGATGTGGATCACGATGAGCGGCTATGGCATTGCCCCTGACCTCGACAAAGAACTCGGACAGGCGAGATGGCTTGATATTCTCAACCGCCATGACGATGTCCTGAAGCGTCTTGAAATGGTGCGTCTTCTTAGGGCAGGCGTGACGCCTGAAAAAATTGCCGCAGACTTCCATACAGACTGTAAGTATCTTTATCGCGTCCATGCGGCATTTTCGCAAAACGGCGTATATGGTATTCTCTCCGGTTCTAATATTCGCTGCTGGCTGGACTATATGAACCCTGATGACCCGGTTGTAAGGCGGCTTGAGATGATTCGCCTGCTAAGGGCCGGCACACCTGCAGAGACCATTGCAAAAGAGTATAATTGCATCAAAGAATACGTATACAGGCTTAATGACAGATTCACAAAACATGCCACCACTGGCATATTGACTGAAGATGATTTTCAGAGATACCGCGCCTTAAATCCTAAGACAGTTCGGATTACGTCGTTTAATCTGCACGGTACGCACGGCAAGGACGACGCCCAACGTTTTAAGCAGATAGCCAGCGAACTTAGCGCCAACGACCCGGAAATATGCCTCTATCAGGAGGTTATAAACGGCGCCGGAATTGAAGAGACCTCCGCCCAAATTGCCGGACTGATGACAAAGACCACTGGTTATTACTACAGAACGCACTACAGCTACTGCCACCTGTTTATGGACAAGTACCCGGAGGGCGTTGCTGTATCGTCGAGGTATGCCCTGAAAAATCCTCAGACGATTGACCTGAATAAGGGCCTTACAGATGGAGTTCGCCCCCTGATGGAGCGCTTTTCCTCCGCCTCAGAGGTCGAAATCTATGGCCGCAGGTTTGTCTTTGCCTCCGTTCATCTTGACCATAGTCCGGAAGCTATTGTACGGCTGGCGCAGGCTGAGAAACTCCTGAAATCTCTCGATTCCATATATGGAAGCGGGGCGTACTGTACTGTCATCGCGGGCGATTTTAATGATGTCGAAGACTCGCCTGTCATCACATATCTCATGGAACATGGGTTTGTGGACGCCTACAGGTCATGTCATAAGACCGGAGGCAACACGTTTCCAAGCCAATCGCCCAATACCAGAATAGACTATATCATGGTCAGAGGAGGCGTTAAAGTCCATTATGCAGAGCTTATTCTTAAAGACCCGTCGCTTAGCGACCACACAGGTGTATATGCCGTCGTCGAATAACATGGATCAGACCAATGCCGCATAAAGCAGGGTCATTCGTGCTGGCATACCAGTGGGACAACCACTGCCAGGCGATCTTTGATTCATTGATGGGAAAGTTCGGCCACATGCTTCGCGAACTTGGCGAACTGGAACATCAGGAAGCCCCTGATGCGCAACATCTCCTCTATTACTATATGAAATGGCATTACAACAGAGAGCTTTACGTCCAAACTATGTTAGAGATAGAGAAAAAATGCGATGTTATCAATTCTCTTGGTTATCGCGGCTACGGCGTAAACATAGATTTGCTTAACGCAATCGGCGCATTAGACAAGGACTACAGAGGATATATATTGCGGCTTCTTGCCGAGAGATTTAATAAATATTTATGGAAGTTAAAAGAGATTATAATGATTTCGGATGAGGACGCCGCCTTGATGAGCTCCTCCTATATCATTGCGCAGCTGTGCGAACTGCTGGGTAGAGATGCCGCAGAAAATACACCTGTCGTAACTGAGCCTATTGTGCTTGACCTGACGAGCTATTTCAAAATAATGGGGGAGGAGACCGCATGGAATGTCAACACGGCCATATTCCAGAAATTGTTCCTGCACCTAGGCTGTGCATCCAATACCATAATGAAAGGTTCTGTAGGGCACGAAGACCAGCTCACACCTCAGGAGTTAAAGATTATAGGCAACAGAAACTTCATCGAGATGTACAAGGAGTCATTCTCGACCCTTCATACCTACACAGAGATTGGCCTTGAACTGTTAAAAAATATACATCTGACAATGTCCAAAAACACCGTACCCAATGCAGGGAGTTTCAGGCCATTTGATTTTCCGGACAAAAACGGCGTTACCTTTGACAACGGCAACTTCGACAGAGAGATAAACGACCTCCAACATGTACTGTGGGAAACCAGTCAGAGTTTTCATAATCTTGACGCCTTTATTTATGACTTAGCGCGTTCATACTACATGTTTATAGCAATTCACCCGTTTTGGGATTCAAACGGTCGGGTGGGCAAGTGTTTTCTGAACTATATGTTGTTAAAAAAGGGCATCCCTCCTATAAGTTTTTCACAAGACGAGGAGGTACGGGCGCTTCCGCGCTATGGCGGTTCCATTGAAGACATGCACGATTACATCAGAAACAGGATAAATGTCGCCGTTGAGGCATATTTTTATGAGAGATGGAAGATTGAGCATCTGGGTTTTCTGGAAAAACAGATATATAACGTATCCTTTGACTCAGGCTTCTATTTCAGACAGATAGACGACAGGCCGCAGAGGCTGGAGGTTCACTTTATCGCTTACATCGTAGATGGCGGCGACCCGCTCTTTGCAACCCTTCACGACAGGTGCCGCGTAGTATTTCCCGTTGAACACCATCTCTATAATATGACGATTTACTGCGGGTTTTCAAAAAAGGAACGCGGCGACTGGGAACACGTGTTCAATATCAAGCACCACTTTTTCATTAAAGAGATACAATCGGATATACTCGGTGCTAAGGCGTTCGATATAGACTTTTCTATCGAACTCTACGACTACCACTATGGCTGCGCCTATTTCAACTGCTGCGTCGTATCTCACGAGGGTGGTCACATACATAATAACAAGGGTTTAAACTTCTCATATAAAATACAAAGGTAACTATGGAAAGAGAATTTGCGGAGAAATACTGCCATCCAAGCTATAAATGGATAGGCGGCAGACGTTTTGTTAACAATGTCCAGAACTGGAAGATCTCAAACTTCCCCGGGGGCATAGGCTTTGCCTTCGAGGACTATGCCCACGACAAGGCCCTTCGCGTCGTGCTGAAAGTATTCAGAGAAGACAATGTCATTGAATACTATTTAATGAATGCCTATCAGTGCGGCCACTGGGGGGACAACTGGCAGAAATGGCAGACCCATCAGCTGCCTCTCTTTCCATATGAGGGCCTGCATGGCCGAATAACTCATATAAAATTCTCCTATATAATCCACAAAGACGGCGTTTCCATCCCGTCGCAGTACGATTATAAATTTGCCGGCCTGGACGATTTCCACAGAGGGCACATTGACTCCGGGGATTTTAACGACCCCTATTTCAACACTATTAATACATATCAGACCTGTGAGATGAGTAGAGAAGATGTTCAAAACGCCCTTGACAAGATAAATTTCGACTATGAGCACCTGCCAATCAGACCTTTTTTCACTAGAGGAAACACATGGAATTCGGACCACCCCATTCACGAACTACATGGACATATAGACTGGGTGATAAAACGTAAAGAAGAGGACATGGGAGGCCGCCACTATATTCATATGGCAATATTTGACCCGGACAACTACCATGTCGCCGAGCACCTGATTCATGCAAAAAATAAGGGAGTGGAGGTAGAGGTCTATGCCGAGTGGTCGGCGGTAAGTCCGATGAACGCCACAGAGAATATCGCAAAAATGAAGCGCGCCGGCATCCTTGTATGCGGCATCGTCAGAAACAATCCATGCGACCCGTCTCACGGCATAGCCAGTATGCACACGAAGTTCATCATATTCGACGGCGAGGTCGTTCATTCAAGCTCATATAACCTGCACTTTCACCTATGGGGCGGCAACTGGGAAAACGGTCTCGTATATTATTCAAAGGAATTTGCCACACTCTACGCAAATATCTATTGCGCTTTAAAAGGCGGCGTTATTCAGCGAATAAAATCGCTTCCTGAAAGCAGATACAATCTCTACTATACGTTCGGCAGCTACTACACTCCGTTCAGAGATTACTACCGTCCGCAGGACGCGATAATTACCGAGATAAACAATGCCAAACACTCAATCATAGTGTCCATGTTTGACATTGGATGGATGACTGGCGTCTCCGCCTCCGACCATCATGAAACAGATGTAGTCTCAGCCCTGATTAACGCCCGCAACAGGGGCGTACATGTGAAGATTATACTAAACGGCATGATAGCCCACACGGGCGACCTGCCGGAGACTTGGGATAAAAACCGTTGGCGGCCACTTAAAGCCCCTGCTCAGCGCCTGAAAGACAACTGGATGGAGCTTATTTTCGTCTACTACCATGAGAGCATCTACTCGCCGCTGCACCATAAGTTTGCAGTCTTTGACAACTATACAGTTATCACAGAATCCTACAACTGGTATCCGGCAAGCATATACTCGGACGAAGTGCTTTCAGTTATCAGAGATGGCAGGGTTGCATGGGATTTCATTGTAGAGGCAAATAAGATATGCGAGTCCTTCAGGCTGGGCTACGACTAATAGCTGATCAGATTTGACATGCCGCCCGGGCCGCTTATACTGTCGTCAGAGCAAAAATAGCCGATTAGGTTGCGCTTTGGCGATGTAGTGCCCTGAAAGCAGGCCAACAATAAGGTTCGGCAATCAATTCCCGACGTCATTGAGGCCAGTGCTGACGTCCAGCTAAGTTTCGCTCCATAACCGGAATTGGCGATGGTGCTGCCTGCTATGCTGACAAAAGTGGAATTGTCGGTAATAGAGGCGTTGTCAGGCGTAATGGAAACCAGTTGATTAGAAAAAGTCAGCATTGTTGTCCGGCCTTTTTTTATTGTGAATGTCGTGGGCAAGGCATATGGCGACTGAGAGGGAGTCTGCGCCAAACTGCTCATAACGGTAAAACTGTCGGCAGTGGCGTTGTCAGTAGCGAAATTCGATACAATGCAATAAGTGGGCGTACCGGCAGATGTGCTCAGGTAAGGAAAGTTATATGATACATTATAATAACCTGAGAACTTAGCCGTAAGGGTAGCATTTGACGTTACCTTTATTGAACAGGTGCCGTTGTCTGAAACGCTGTCACAGCCCTGCCAGTATGAAAATTTTGACAGCGATGACGGGCTTTGGTACAATGCAATTGTCTGATTAGCGTTATATGTGGCCGTTCCTGTTGTACTGGTGTTGTCCCACGTAAGAGAACTGGAGGAGGGAACAACAGTTCCAGTACCAAAACCAGTCTTAACTACGGTTAGAATGTATGTGCTCGTGCCGCTGAAGTTAACGGTCAGGCTCTTATTATCTGACGTGAGGTTGGCGGTACAGGTGCAATTGTCAGATACGCTGTCACAGCCTGTCCAACCGGCACAAGTCGAACCAAGGCTTGATGTCACATAGAAAGCGATAGTTGAAGACGGAGCGCCAGTGGTAGTGCCGGTGCTGCCAGACCAAGTAATCGTCCCTGTGGATGGGGTTACGGTGCCGCCGCCGGTACCGCCCTTGGTTATATAAACAGTGTAGGTCGAGGCTTCGATTAAATATAGCGGAGCCATAAAGGCAAGCGCCACTATCGCTATAAACAAACGCTTCCCTATCACCGGCCACCCGCTGCGACTGTATACACCGAAGGAATTTCAGCCATTGTGTCCATCAATATCCTATAACATTTTTGTTGCTTCCAGGCCCTGAGGTGCTGTCGTCCTCGCAGATATAACCAACCAGATTGCGCTTTGGAGAGGTGTTACCTTGAAAACAAGTCATCAACAATGTCTTACAATTAATGCCGGTTGAGCCGGTTGAGGCAAAATGGAGCGTTCCGCCATAAGC
>JAKOEO010000035.1:21830-23727 GCA_022321325.1 Candidatus Magnetominusculus sp. LBB02
TACAATTAATGCCGGTTGAGCCGGTTGAGGCAAAATGGAGCGTTCCGCCATAAGCGCTGGACGTACCGGTGTCTGACGTCAGGCTGACAACCTGAGTGCTGCTATCCACATATACTGACTGGCCGACAAAACTTATCAACTGTGTCCTGCCCTTGCCAATATTATTAATGGATGGAAATGACCTTGCCGTTTGCCCTGCCTGGCTTGACCCGTTGGCCATGACGGCAAATGTGGTTGATGTTACATCGTCTGTAGAAAAGTTCGAGGCCATACAATAAACTTCACCGCCGGTCGTGGTCGTCAAATAAGGCAGGTAGTAATAAACATTAGTTGCCCCTTCGGCAATAAATATGCCGTTCATATAAAAAGCCACTGTCATGCACAATGCCAACAACAGCATCATAATCTTCTTCATGCACACCCCTCCATACCAGTTTCATATATACGGCGCAAGAACACTCAAACCCGCCGAGTGTACAAACCCGCCGAGTGTACAAACCTGCCGAGTGTACAAACCCGCCGAGTGTACAAACCTGCCGAGTGTACAAACCTGCCGAGTGTACAAACCCGCCGAGTGTAAAGCTGCACCCTTTCCCTTTTGACTTTACAATAAACATGCTTTTATTGTCAATATATTAATTACCTTGTTGCCCGCATATGCCCTGAAATGCTACTTTAAATCATGGAGATACTGGACATTTTGGGCGATATAGGCATTATGGTATCTGCCCCTACGCTTGAGAAAATATTCGAAGACGCAGCGGTTGGATTTTATTCGCTTACGACCAACATTGAAAGTGTAGAGTCTTTAACGACAATAGTGGTGGAAGTGAATGAGGAGTCTGTTGACAGACTCTTAGTAGCATGGCTTAATGAGCTTATATATCTGTTAGATACAGATGGATTTATTGGAAGGCAGGTAATAATATCTTACTTAGACAACCGACATTGCCGCGCTGAAATAAAAGGAGAGAGTTTCAATTTGGAAAAACATGATTGCGGGCTTCTTATAAAGGCAGCCACATATCACAAACTTAAACTTGAAAGTCAGGGTACGGGCTGGACTGCCACAATAATCTTTGACATTTGAATAAACCCTCGCTTTGGCGGCAATACAGAAGAGGGAATTGCCGGTATAAGTTTCTGATGCGATTGACATGGAAGGAGACTGGATTTGTGCTTCACAGGCTGTGTCATAATAGGTTTTTGAAGCAGGCTAATTCAATTGAGAATCTATTAAACTAAAAGGATGAGTTACCAAACACATCGTTAACATTTATCCGCAAACCCTCAATTACCTTAGACCTAACCACTCCTTCACCTTCCGCTATAGAAAATACCTCGTACGTGTCTCCTTCAATAGTAAATACCTCTATGGTCTCAAGTTCAGGGATAACAATCCAGTACTCAGCCACCCCAAACTCTTCGTATATTTTTTTCTTCGTTACGGTATCTTTAGTAACTGAACCCTTAGATACTATTTCACACACCATATCCGGCACGCCTCTTATGTAATCCTGAAAGATGCCCATATTTTCTTTCCTGATAAATATAATGTCAGGTTGCAGCCTCTGCACACCATCTTTAAGAATAACGTCAAGCGGGGAAAAATATAAATTTCCCGTCCTGTTGTTCCTCAAATGATGCAGGATAATATCAACTATTCTCATGCTAATATCCTGATGTCTTCCAAACGGACTAGGCCCCATAACCTCCACCCCATTTATTATTTCCGTCAGATCAAAGTCTTTATCTAATGTCTGCATCTCCATGTGATTATTTAAGCACAAGGGGTTGTGTTTTGGCAATATATTGACAGACTGTAACCATCTGTGATAGATTTGCAGAGTTGTTCTGCGACTGTCGGCAAATTTGGCAGGCAGTTAAATTAAGACAT
>JAKOEO010000035.1:23737-36958 GCA_022321325.1 Candidatus Magnetominusculus sp. LBB02
TGCAGAGTTGTTCTGCGACTGTCGGCAAATTTGGCAGGCAGTTAAATTAAGACATGGAGGCGCTATGAATATAATAGTTTCCGGCTCAGTGGCATATGACAGGATAATGGACTTCCCCGGTAAATTTTCTGACCATATCCTTCCCGACAAGTTACACATCCTCAATGTCTGCTTCATGATAAACGAGCTGAAGGAGAACTTTGGCGGCACGGCTGGAAACATAGCCTATGCCCTGTCTCTGCTTGACGAAAGGCCGGATGTTGTCGCCGCTGCCGGGCATGATTTCAGCGCATACGGCGCATGGCTCAATAAACATGGCATATCTTCCGAGTTTATTAAGATAATGCCTGATGAGTTCACAGCGGGGGCATACATAACCACAGACCTTGCGGCCAACCAAATAACCGCTTTTAACCCTGGAGCGATGAGACACAGCTCCACATTTGATTTCAACTCCCTTGACCCGCAAAAGACGATTGCCATTGTTGCCCCCGGCAATCTTGACGACATGTTTAATTTTATTAAGATTTATAAACAGAGAGGGATTCCATATATATTCGACCCGGGACAGTCTCTACCGGCATGGAACGGGCATCAGCTTAGAGAGATGCTCACAGGGGCTATGATTTTTATAAGCAACGACTATGAAGCCGACCTTACAATGGAAAAGATCGGCGCCACTTTCAATGACATCGCCGCTATGGCTGCAAATGTGATAACAACGAAGGCGGAGAAAGGCTCTGCGTTAAGACGAGACGGCAGCCGTGAAACTGTGGACATCCCTGCCGTAACCCCGTCCAAAGTAAGCGACCCAACAGGCGCCGGCGACGCCTATAGGGCCGGACTCATCAAAGGACTCCTTCTGCCAGAGAAGGACATCGTCCATGCCGCAATGATGGGTGCGGTCTCTGCGTCATTCTGCGTAGAAGTACATGGGACCCAAAACTATTCATTCACAAAGCAGACATTCAACGAGAGATTCAGAGCAGTGTTCTCAAAAACGGCCTATTAGAGCGGCTGCCGACGTCAGACTCTGATATCTATAAGGCTTCCTTTATCGGTATCGGCCTTTTTTTCTTCCTTTTGGGCCTTCTTCCTGCGGCCTTGTCGTTTAGTCCATTTAGATGTGGCCTTACCCCCGATAATATTGCCCGCGGACTGCGGCATTACTACATATTCATTCGACATATATACCTCCCGTCAGACAGCGTTACTTATATAATCGGCCAAACGGGCGGTAAAGTTTAACTCCAGATTAGCCTGCCCCTGCGCAATGCCCAGCATGAAATAGAAACGTCAACGAAAAATGATGCCGGATGGATGGGGGCTAAGGCCATTTTTATCCCAAGCATGGTTGTAGCCAGCCCATGGCTGCGCTTAGCATTGTTTATGCTCATCATGGTTTGGCTTTCAAACTCATTGACACGGCGTTGGGGGTTTACATCATTTAATTTTCTCATCAGCTGCCTTTTAGACAGGGACACGGCCTGCTCCCTTGCCGAGGCAGCACTCACGCCGACAATCAATGGGAAACAAAGCATGTTGTCTGCCCCGCTAAGCGTCTGTTCAATACATTCTGCAATGACCTCATAACCACGCGGCGCAATCACCCCGCTATCGGTCAGGCCGTCTGGGGGACAACTGAAGAGTGTGCCTGCGTTTTCACAATCAGTCCCGTTTAACAGCAAATCTATTACAAGGGACGCCCCTTCCCACTCTTCAAAGTTTATTATTGGGTAGCCCTCTGCCTGACTGGCCATGATGGATTGCAGTACGCCCTCGGCATGAAAATCTATCTTTTTAGCAGCGGCCATTGTGCCCGCGATGACGATCTCGCCTATCTCCTTTTGGCTTAAGCCGCGGGGGATCTTTATCCAGAAGACAGGCAGCCCGGCGTCACAGCACACCGGCTTTTTCGCCGTCCTTGCAGTCTTTATCTTGTCAGCCAGAGCCGACAACGCGCCTCTACCCGGCGAGTCAGGCAGCTCAGCCTCACACGCCGCAGCAATCGCTTTTTCAACGTCTGGCGGGACTGACGAGGCTACCTTCTTATAAAGCTCGACAATCCCGTCTATCAATTTTAACATTTAACACCTGTCGGCACTATTTGGGACTGCCAATGGGCGGATGGCCATCAGGCAGCGCCCCCGGAGCGCCTGCTCCGTGTTCAGGCTTAACAGACGTATTTTTGATAACAAACTCATCAAGGGCCTTTTTATCAAGCATTACCTTATAACCTTTTTCTACGCCAGAGTAATAGTCGTCAAATGCCTTGTTTTTCTTCTGCTCTGTAAGCAGTTGTTTTATCATATCCTTAGCGGAGTCAAAGTCAACCTTTGTCGGCGGCTTTACGTCCGTCACTTGTATTATATGATAACCGAAAGTTGTCTTTACAGGGGGGCTGACCTCGCCCTTTTTTAGCTTAAACACTGCCTCGTCAAACGAAGGCTCCATCTGTCCCTTTGAGAAATACCCAAGGTCACCGCCCTTTTCAGCCGTCATCTTGTCAATTGAAACGGCCTTTGCAACTGAGGCAAATGCCTCTCCCTTCTTTATCTTTTCAGCGGCAGACTTGGCCTCCTCTTCAGTCTTCACTAAGATATGGCTTGCCTTTATCTGCTCCTGCTGAGTGAATTCCTTCGTGTTATTGTCATAATACGCCTTTACCTCTTCAGCGGACACCTGAGCCATTTCAGGCTTGAAAGCCTTCCTGACGAGGGCATTTATCAAATTAACCTTCTTAAACTCTTCAATCTTAGCTGTATATTCAGGGCTTTTGTCTATACCTGACTTTTTGGCCTCAAGTTTGAGAAGCTCGGTCTTTTTTAACTCATCTACGAGTTTCGCCATGCCATCTTTGCCTTTAAAGAAATTCTTCACGTCAGGCGGGAGTTTTGCCAACTCGCTTTCGATACTGCCGGCAGTTATCGAGACATCTCCAATCTTGACAATCGGCGTTGTGTCTGTGGAGGCAGCGGCATCCGGCCCTTTAGCAGCGTCTGCGTGTTTAGCGCTGAAACTCTCCAGAGCCTTTTGGTCAATCTGCACGTTATAGCCCTTTTCAATTTTGGCTACATAATCATCAAACACCTTTTTCTGCTTTTCAGAGGTCAGATATTGTATTATCATTCCCTTTGACGGCTCATACTCTGCCTTAGAGGAAGGCTTGGTGTCAACAAGTTTTATTATATGGAAGCCGAAAGACGTCTTGACCAACGGGCCTATCTCACCTTTTTTCAGCTTAAAAGCGGCCTCTTCAAACTCGGGGACCATCTGCCCTTTTGCGAAGAACCCGAGGTCTCCACCTTTTTGGCCTGACATCTTATCTATGGAAAGCTCTTTGGCAAGCGCTGCAAAATCTCCGCCTTTTTTCACCTTCTCAAGCACCTTCTTCGCCTCTTCCTCGGTCTTTAGCAATATATGGCTTGCCTTTACCTGCTCAGGAATAACAAACTCTTTCGGGTTCTTATCGTAATACTCCTTTGCCTCCTCAGGGGTTACTTTGATATCTGCCATGTTCACATTTTTCGTAATCAAGGCATTTACAAGGTTCATTCTCGAGAACTCATCCAGTTTTTTTACAAAGTCAGGGTCTTTGTCAGTGCCCTGTTTTTGCGCCTCAAGATAAAGGACTTCTCTCCTTTTTATCTCGTCAACAAAATTCAAAAGTCCTTCCCTGCCGGAAAACGCCGATTTATAGTTAGGCGGCAGCTTCGCCAGGTCTGCCTGAAGCTGGCCGGACGTTATGGTAAGGTCATTGATTTTAATAATAGCAGCGCCAGCAGCAGCCTCTGTTTTCACGTCGCCCGGCTTGCCTTTGTTGTCGTCGCAGGATACGCACATGGCTGCGACCAGAATAATCAGTAGTAGTTTCTTCATTGCGAATCTCTCCATTTGTTCTTTATTTTTGCAGTTCCATCGAACACCCTATAATAACAAATGTGCGCCGCTTTTTGAAAGCCTGTTTTTTCATTCAAAAAGACTGTCTTTAGATGGCGCCGCCGCAGGTTTCCCTTCGCCAAAGTCTTTGAGGACGTCTTTGAGGTCGTCCTCGGTCTGGCGAAGCCTTGCCTTGCAGGCATTTATCAGCGTTATGGCGCGTTTTACCTTGTCCGTGAGCACATCTACATCCACTGTCTCGCCTTCGATGGCCGATATGATGTCCTCAATTTCTCTCAATGCCTCTGAGTACTTAAATTTCTGTCTCATCCTGTCCCCCATGTATTGCAGCTATCGCCTCGCTTTCTATGCTGCCGTCATATAAATGCGTTGTCAGCCGCGCCCCAATAGAGACATCGGCCACTGATCTCAGTGTCTTGCCGTTTACGCTGGTAATGCTGAATCCCCTTTTTAATATGTTTCTTGGGTCGAGATGTCCTACCGCCGTAAGGACGGCGTGGAGCCTTTCCCTGTGTCTTTCCAACAGCCTTGGGGCGGATGTTTCTATTGTCTTAGTATAGCGCTCAAGAATAAACCTATTTCTTAACAACCCCGCCGCTACTGCTGAGTCAACCGCCTTGGACAACATAAACAGCCTTCCCATTGACTCAAGGCATAGCATCTCTGCCGATTTCAGCATCCTCTCTGCCATATTATCTATTGCATCTTCAAAATGCCTTACCCGCTCAATAATAAGCGCCGCCGCCGCAGTAGGCGTCTTTATCGTCGTATGCGCGGTCTCATCTATTACCGTCTTATCCCGTTCGTGGCCAATGCCGGCTATTACAGGAATGGGAAACAACGCAACCGCCCGTGCAACCGCATAGTTATTGAAACAGTCCAAATCAGATGCCCCGCCCCCTCCGCGCGTAATCACCACGACGTCAAATTCCTCGGCATGGCAGAGCGAAAACGCCCTCAAAAACGACTGTTCAACCGCGCCGCCCTGAACCGCCGTTTCAAAGAGCGTAACGCTGAATGCGTAGCCATATTGATTACCTCTTAGATGTTTGACAAAGTCCTCATAACCTGCCGCAGTCTTTGACGACATCACCGCTATGCGCAGAGGCACAAGGGGAAACGGGAGGGCCTTGTTCTTATCAAGCAGCCCCTCCTTTGCCAGCCTTTCAAGAATCTGGCGCTTTGCCATAGCCATCTCGCCAAGCGTGTATGATGGGTCAATCGTTTGAATAATCAGGCTAAGGCCAAATCTTTCGTGAAAGTTAAGCGTGGCCTCAACTAAAATCTTCATGCCCTTGCTGACCGGCTGCCCCGTCGCCGCTGTAAACGCCCTCGAGACGGCCTTCCACTGCGTGGCCCAAATGCGGGCGCTAATCTGCGCCTTTATCCCTGTTTCGTCTTTTTCGATTAACTCCATGTAGCAGTGCCCCTTTGCGTCAATGTTGATAGAGGCCGTCTCGGCCTTTATCAGGTAGCGGGCGGGGAATGTCAGCGAAAGCGCCTCTTTGACGATTAAATTAAATTCGTAAAGGCTTAGAAGAGGTCTTTCTGGCATGTTTTCTTTCACGTTTTGTCTTTTCCTCTATGCGTAATATTGTTAGCAGCTCATTGTCTGCCGGTGCGGCGGTTAACTTGGCAAGCGGTACGCTGCCGCCGCCATCAACTATTTTATATGCCGATACGGCAGCGGCACTTTCGTGTTTGCAGTCGGCGTATCTGGCGGTCAAGGCGGCGGCTTTCTCAAGCAGTTTATCGTCATAAGCCCCGGCCACAATCGTAGTAGGCGGACCTATACCCTCAACGATCATCACAATATCGCCCGATTGGGCTAGGGACTCTATCGCGTTATTTTCCCTTTCGTCTCTTCCCACTATAGCCTTACAAGTATCAGATAATCTAAAATGCCGCCCCGTCTTCAGTAAATTAATATCTCTGACAGGCGGGTCAGGCATGTGCGAGAGCAGCTCATTCAGCCTGTAAGAATATATTGGGTCAGTAAGCAGACAGCCTCCGGCAGGATTGGGGAAGTCGGTGAGGCCAAACTCGCGGGCAAGCGCAAGCTGCGGCTTTCGAGTACGCCCGTTAAAGGCATGGAGCCTCTCCCTGTCAATCAGGCCGTCAAGCTCTGCGCGTGTTGGAGGCAGGTGCTTAGCCGATAGCGGCCTTACGACCATGCCAACCACATCGGCCTCTTTGTCAATCAGCGGGAAGCAGTCGCGGCGTTGGCTCATAGGGCGCTGCCCCAGCACCTCACCCGTTATTATGAAATCCCCGCCTGTCATCTCCATGAAAACCTTCGCCTCTTTGAGCATCAGAATGCGGCAGTCAATGCAGGGGTTCATGTTTTTGCCGTGGCCGAACTTTGGATGCTTAACTATCTCTATAAACTTATCTGCAAGATGGCAGAGTTTTACGTTAAAGCCGAATTTCTCAGCCGCAGCGTAGGGGTCCTTCGAGCAAGATGACTTATCAGTTATGTCGCAGCCGAAATGGTTCTGAAAGGAGATGGCGGTAACCTCCACGCCCTGCCTCAACATGGTGATGATAGCCAGCGTGCTGTCAAGCCCGCCAGAGAACAATGCCGCCGCCTTAATCGTCTTCATTTGGGTACAGTAACATTTTGTATATGGCTGTGGCAATACATCTAAATTATGGTAGAATAAAGCGCGGAGACTGATCACAAGATTAATTTAAACAAGACCTTCACGTTTAAAGTCGCAGATAGAGGTTTCTGGGTTTAATCCTCTACGATTGCAGCTTAATTTTACATGCCGGCGTTGTTCCATTTTGGATTCTTATGACATCCTAATTTTAGTTAATACTAAACGGCACTATATAAATTACCTATATGTCGTCCTAAATATCCTATAAATAAAAGTGTCAACTACCGATTGTTTTACTTTTGCCTGAATGTAATAATTATCTATCGGCATGGCGTATATCGTCGTTAAGCTATTTTATACGGGACAGCTTTGTGATTGGAGGTCAATAATGAATACAGAAGAGGAAATAGATAAGGCATATCTCGATTACCGAAACGGCCTCATAGGAAGAGATATTGTATAACATCAATTCTCATAGCAGTGAATTATGCCAAAGGATATGTGCGGCATCGTATCAACCCAACAGGAGGTAATGGGAAATGTCAAAAAAGGGGAAAAATATATATGCGGTGAGTTTTGAGGAAGGAAAAGCGGCGATGAAAAGTTTTGCCGCCCCTGATGAGCTTAGAACCTTTCGTAAAGGAAAAGTGGAAGTCATCAACATTGGAGGCATTAAAGTACGGCGCGCCACGTTTGAGCCGGGATGGGAATCATCTGCCTCCATTGAGACAATCATAGAGGCTTTAAGCGGCGGCTGCCCGCGTCTACAATACCATATGTCCGGCAGGTTAATGTTTTCAACTGATGACGGCAAGGAATTTGAGTGCAAGGCCGGTGATGTCTCTTATTTGCCCGTTGGGCATGACGTATGGGTGGTTGGGGACGAGCCTGTCGTGGTAGTGGACTTTCGTGATTTATTGGTGACGTAACGGCCCGGAGCCTCTCCCTGTCAATCAGGCCGTCAAGCTCTGCGCGTGTTGGAGGCAGGTGCTTAGCCGATAGCGGCCTTACGACCATGCCAACCACATCGGCCTCTTTGTCAATCAGCGGGAAGCAGTCGCGGCGTTGGCTCATAGGGCGCTGCCCCAGCACCTCACCCGTTATTATGAAATCCCCGCCTGTCATCTCCATGAAAACCTTCGCCTCTTTGAGCATCAGAATGCGGCAGTCAATGCAGGGGTTCATGTTTTTGCCGTGGCCGAACTTTGGATGCTTAACTATCTCTATAAACTTATCTGCAAGATGGCAGAGTTTTACGTTAAAGCCGAATTTCTCAGCCGCAGCGTAGGGGTCCTTCGAGCAAGATGACTTATCAGTTATGTCGCAGCCGAAATGGTTCTGAAAGGAGATGGCGGTAACCTCCACGCCCTGCCTCAACATGGTGATGATAGCCAGCGTGCTGTCAAGCCCGCCAGAGAACAATGCCGCCGCCTTAATCGTCTTCATTTGGGTACAGTAACATTTTGTATATGGCTGTGGCAATACATCTAAATTATGGTAGAATAAAGCGCGGAGACTGATCACAAGATTAATTTAAACAAGACCTTCACGTTTAAAGTCGCAGATAGAGGTTTCTGGGTTTAATCCTCTACGATTGCAGCTTAATTTTACATGCCGGCGTTGTTCCATTTTGGATTCTTATGACATCCTAATTTTAGTTAATACTAAACGGCACTATATAAATTACCTATATGTCGTCCTAAATATCCTATAAATAAAAGTGTCAACTACCGATTGTTTTACTTTTGCCTGAATGTAATAATTATCTATCGGCATGGCGTATATCGTCGTTAAGCTATTTTATACGGGACAGCTTTGTGATTGGAGGTCAATAATGAATACAGAAGAGGAAATAGATAAGGCATATCTCGATTACCGAAACGGCCTCATAGGAAGAGATATTGTATAACATCAATTCTCATAGCAGTGAATTATGCCAAAGGATATGTGCGGCATCGTATCAACCCAACAGGAGGTAATGGGAAATGTCAAAAAAGGGGAAAAATATATATGCGGTGAGTTTTGAGGAAGGAAAAGCGGCGATGAAAAGTTTTGCCGCCCCTGATGAGCTTAGAACCTTTCGTAAAGGAAAAGTGGAAGTCATCAACATTGGAGGCATTAAAGTACGGCGCGCCACGTTTGAGCCGGGATGGGAATCATCTGCCTCCATTGAGACAATCATAGAGGCTTTAAGCGGCGGCTGCCCGCGTCTACAATACCATATGTCCGGCAGGTTAATGTTTTCAACTGATGACGGCAAGGAATTTGAGTGCAAGGCCGGTGATGTCTCTTATTTGCCCGTTGGGCATGACGTATGGGTGGTTGGGGACGAGCCTGTCGTGGTAGTGGACTTTCGTGATTTATTGGTGACGTAACGGCCCGGAGCCTCTCCCTGTCAATCAGGCCGTCAAGCTCTGCGCGTGTTGGAGGCAGGTGCTTAGCCGATAGCGGCCTTACGACCATGCCAACCACATCGGCCTCTTTGTCAATCAGCGGGAAGCAGTCGCGGCGTTGGCTCATAGGGCGCTGCCCCAGCACCTCACCCGTTATTATGAAATCCCCGCCTGTCATCTCCATGAAAACCTTCGCCTCTTTGAGCATCAGAATGCGGCAGTCAATGCAGGGGTTCATGTTTTTGCCGTGGCCGAACTTTGGATGCTTAACTATCTCTATAAACTTATCTGCAAGATGGCAGAGTTTTACGTTAAAGCCGAATTTCTCAGCCGCAGCGTAGGGGTCCTTCGAGCAAGATGACTTATCAGTTATGTCGCAGCCGAAATGGTTCTGAAAGGAGATGGCGGTAACCTCCACGCCCTGCCTCAACATGGTGATGATAGCCAGCGTGCTGTCAAGCCCGCCAGAGAACAATGCCGCCGCCTTAATCGTCTTCATTTGGGTACAGTAACATTTTGTATATGGCTGTGGCAATACATCTAAATTATGGTAGAATAAAGCGCGGAGACTGATCACAAGATTAATTTAAACAAGACCTTCACGTTTAAAGTCGCAGATAGAGGTTTCTGGGTTTAATCCTCTACGATTGCAGCTTAATTTTACATGCCGGCGTTGTTCCATTTTGGATTCTTATGACATCCTAATTTTAGTTAATACTAAACGGCACTATATAAATTACCTATATGTCGTCCTAAATATCCTATAAATAAAAGTGTCAACTACCGATTGTTTTACTTTTGCCTGAATGTAATAATTATCTATCGGCATGGCGTATATCGTCGTTAAGCTATTTTATACGGGACAGCTTTGTGATTGGAGGTCAATAATGAATACAGAAGAGGAAATAGATAAGGCATATCTCGATTACCGAAACGGCCTCATAGGAAGAGATATTGTATAACATCAATTCTCATAGCAGTGAATTATGCCAAAGGATATGTGCGGCATCGTATCAACCCAACAGGAGGTAATGGGAAATGTCAAAAAAGGGGAAAAATATATATGCGGTGAGTTTTGAGGAAGGAAAAGCGGCGATGAAAAGTTTTGCCGCCCCTGATGAGCTTAGAACCTTTCGTAAAGGAAAAGTGGAAGTCATCACGGTCTGGCGAAGCCTTGCCTTGCAGGCATTTATCAGCGTTATGGCGCGTTTTACCTTGTCCGTGAGCACATCTACATCCACTGTCTCGCCTTCGATGGCCGATATGATGTCCTCAATTTCTCTCAATGCCTCTGAGTACTTAAATTTCTGTCTCATCCTGTCCCCCATGTATTGCAGCTATCGCCTCGCTTTCTATGCTGCCGTCATATAAATGCGTTGTCAGCCGCGCCCCAATAGAGACATCGGCCACTGATCTCAGTGTCTTGCCGTTTACGCTGGTAATGCTGAATCCCCTTTTTAATATGTTTCTTGGGTCGAGATGTCCTACCGCCGTAAGGACGGCGTGGAGCCTTTCCCTGTGTCTTTCCAACAGCCTTGGGGCGGATGTTTCTATTGTCTTAGTATAGCGCTCAAGAATAAACCTATTTCTTAACAACCCCGCCGCTACTGCTGAGTCAACCGCCTTGGACAACATAAACAGCCTTCCCATTGACTCAAGGCATAGCATCTCTGCCGATTTCAGCATCCTCTCTGCCATATTATCTATTGCATCTTCAAAATGCCTTACCCGCTCAATAATAAGCGCCGCCGCCGCAGTAGGCGTCTTTATCGTCGTATGCGCGGTCTCATCTATTACCGTCTTATCCCGTTCGTGGCCAATGCCGGCTATTACAGGAATGGGAAACAACGCAACCGCCCGTGCAACCGCATAGTTATTGAAACAGTCCAAATCAGATGCCCCGCCCCCTCCGCGCGTAATCACCACGACGTCAAATTCCTCGGCATGGCAGAGCGAAAACGCCCTCAAAAACGACTGTTCAACCGCGCCGCCCTGAACCGCCGTTTCAAAGAGCGTAACGCTGAATGCGTAGCCATATTGATTACCTCTTAGATGTTTGACAAAGTCCTCATAACCTGCCGCAGTCTTTGACGACATCACCGCTATGCGCAGAGGCACAAGGGGAAACGGGAGGGCCTTGTTCTTATCAAGCAGCCCCTCCTTTGCCAGCCTTTCAAGAATCTGGCGCTTTGCCATAGCCATCTCGCCAAGCGTGTATGATGGGTCAATCGTTTGAATAATCAGGCTAAGGCCAAATCTTTCGTGAAAGTTAAGCGTGGCCTCAACTAAAATCTTCATGCCCTTGCTGACCGGCTGCCCCGTCGCCGCTGTAAACGCCCTCGAGACGGCCTTCCACTGCGTGGCCCAAATGCGGGCGCTAATCTGCGCCTTTATCCCTGTTTCGTCTTTTTCGATTAACTCCATGTAGCAGTGCCCCTTTGCGTCAATGTTGATAGAGGCCGTCTCGGCCTTTATCAGGTAGCGGGCGGGGAATGTCAGCGAAAGCGCCTCTTTGACGATTAAATTAAATTCGTAAAGGCTTAGAAGAGGTCTTTCTGGCATGTTTTCTTTCACGTTTTGTCTTTTCCTCTATGCGTAATATTGTTAGCAGCTCATTGTCTGCCGGTGCGGCGGTTAACTTGGCAAGCGGTACGCTGCCGCCGCCATCAACTATTTTATATGCCGATACGGCAGCGGCACTTTCGTGTTTGCAGTCGGCGTATCTGGCGGTCAAGGCGGCGGCTTTCTCAAGCAGTTTATCGTCATAAGCCCCGGCCACAATCGTAGTAGGCGGACCTATACCCTCAACGATCATCACAATATCGCCCGATTGGGCTAGGGACTCTATCGCGTTATTTTCCCTTTCGTCTCTTCCCACTATAGCCTTACAAGTATCAGATAATCTAAAATGCCGCCCCGTCTTCAGTAAATTAATATCTCTGACAGGCGGGTCAGGCATGTGCGAGAGCAGCTCATTCAGCCTGTAAGAATATATTGGGTCAGTAAGCAGACAGCCTCCGGCAGGATTGGGGAAGTCGGTGAGGCCAAACTCGCGGGCAAGCGCAAGCTGCGGCTTTCGAGTACGCCCGTTAAAGGCATGGAGCCTCTCCCTGTCAATCAGGCCGTCAAGCTCTGCGCGTGTTGGAGGCAGGTGCTTAGCCGATAGCGGCCTTACGACCATGCCAACCACATCGGCCTCTTTGTCAATCAGCGGGAAGCAGTCGCGGCGTTGGCTCATAGGGCGCTGCCCCAGCACCTCACCCGTTATTATGAAATCCCCGCCTGTCATCTCCATGAAAACCTTCGCCTCTTTGAGCATCAGAATGCGGCAGTCAATGCAGGGGTTCATGTTTTTGCCGTGGCCGAACTTTGGATGCTTAACTATCTCTATAAACTTATCTGCAAGATGGCAGAGTTTTACGTTAAAGCCGAATTTCTCAGCCGCAGCGTAGGGGTCCTTCGAGCAAGATGACTTATCAGTTATGTCGCAGCCGAAATGGTTCTGAAAGGAGATGGCGGTAACCTCCACGCCCTGCCTCAACATGGTGATGATAGCCAGCGTGCTGTCAAGCCCGCCAGAGAACAATGCCGCCGCCTTAATCGTCTTCATTTGGGTACAGTAACATTTTGTATATGGCTGTGGCAATACATCTAAATTATGGTAGAATAAAGCGCGGAGACTGATCACAAGATTAATTTAAACAAGACCTTCACGTTTAAAGTCGCAGATAGAGGTTTCTGGGTTTAATCCTCTACGATTGCAGCTTAATTTTACATGCCGGCGTTGTTCCATTTTGGATTCTTATGACATCCTAATTTTAGTTAATACTAAACGGCACTATATAAATTACCTATATGTCGTCCTAAATATCCTATAAATAAAAGTGTCAACTACCGATTGTTTTACTTTTGCCTGAATGTAATAATTATCTATCGGCATGGCGTATATCGTCGTTAAGCTATTTTATACGGGACAGCTTTGTGATTGGAGGTCAATAATGAATACAGAAGAGGAAATAGATAAGGCATATCTCGATTACCGAAACGGCCTCATAGGAAGAGATATTGTATAACATCAATTCTCATAGCAGTGAATTATGCCAAAGGATATGTGCGGCATCGTATCAACCCAACAGGAGGTAATGGGAAATGTCAAAAAAGGGGAAAAATATATATGCGGTGAGTTTTGAGGAAGGAAAAGCGGCGATGAAAAGTTTTGCCGCCCCTGATGAGCTTAGAACCTTTCGTAAAGGAAAAGTGGAAGTCATCACGGTCTGGCGAAGCCTTGCCTTGCAGGCATTTATCAGCGTTATGGCGCGTTTTAC
>JAKOEO010000036.1:0-21269 GCA_022321325.1 Candidatus Magnetominusculus sp. LBB02
TCAATGGGAATGTCGTCACCCTTTTCAATATCGAAATCTATGCTGCTTAACGGGGCTGCCACGTAAAACGGTATATTGTTTTCCTTTGCCAGCACCGCCACCGAATATGTCCCTATCTTATTGGCAACGTCGCCGTTTCTGACTGTCCGGTCTGTGCCGACTATGCAGAGGTCTATCATGCCGCGCCGCATAAGCTCACCTGCGGCGTTATCAGGTATCAGCGTAACGTCAATGTTGTCCTGCATCAACTCCCATGCCGTGAGGCGGGCGCCCTGTAAGATGGGGCGTGTCTCGTCCGCTATTACAGAGACGCGTTTACCCTGCGCTATGGCCATGCGTATGGGGGCGGTTGCCGTGCCGTAGCCTCCTGTTGCCAGAGCCCCTGCGTTACAGTGTGTCAGGACGGTGGCGCCGTCTTTTATAAACTGCGCTCCTACCTGCCCTATGGCCTTGTTTATCTCAATGTCTTCGTTTAAAATTTCGATACCCTCATGTACAATCTTGTCTTTAATGGCACTTACCGGCTGCCCGTCTTCAATCAGCCGCATAATCCTCTCTGCCGCCCACTTGATATTTACGGCGGTTGGCCTGCTCTTAAGCAACGCCTCTATCGCTGGCTGCAGCTCTGCGGTAAACTCATTGACATCAGATGCAGATATTGCATTTGCCGCAAGGGCCATACCCATCGCCGCGGCAATGCCGATAGCGGGGGCGCCGCGTATGGCAAGTGTCTTAATGCAGTCAACCACTTGCCCGTAGTCAGCGCACTCTATGTACCTGACATCATGGGGCAGGAGCCTCTGGTCAAGTATCAGGACCTTTGCGCCCTCTGCCTTAGAGCCGTTTTGCCATTTTATTGTGTCTTCCATAATTTGTCGTGCCACTACAGCATGTGTATATTATACTATTGGCTCTACTAACATAAAGGGGGGGAGGCGTAATATTGTCAGATTTTTTTTCTTTTTCTTTTTGCCGATGGCGTCAGCATCTGGTCAATGATATCATCCACGGTAATCAGCCCCATCATTCGTTGTTCGTCGTTGACCACGGGTATCGCAACGAGATTGTATTTAGAGACCATGGCGGCAACCACATCCTCATCGTCATCGGGACGGAGGGACTTGATATTAGTCTCCATGATTTCACAAAGCATGAGTTTCGGGTCGTTGAGAATGAGGTCTTTTAGCGTGATAACGCCCGTAAGGCGGCCATTTTCACCGCTGACATAGATATGGTAAACGGTGTCAATGTCCTTAGAGTCCTCTCTGAACATTTCTATGGTTTCAGCCACGGTTGCCTGCTCAGGGTAGATGAGATATTCGATATTCATAAGGCCGCCGGCGGTGTCCTGTTCGTGGCAGAGCAGCTCGGCGATGTTATCGGCGTCTTCGGGTTCGATAGTGCCGAGGATTTCCTGCGTCCTGGTTGCCGGCAAGTCGCTAAGGACATCAGCGGCGTCGTCGGGGGACATCTCTTCGATGATGTCAGCGGCCTTTTCGGTGTCCATGCTTGAGAGGATTTCAAGCTGTGTCTCTGGCGGAAGCTCAGGCAGGGTCTCGGCGGCGGCTTCTACGTCAAGCCTTTGAAAGAAAGAGGCGCCCTCCTCTCTGGAGACTGAATCAATTATTTCGGCCAAGTCTGCCGGGTGCATCTTGGAGAGCATCTGCTGGGGCATAGTCAGAGAAATTGAGGTAAGGCGCGGGCTAAGCGGCTGAAGATAATCCCATCCGATAAGATTAGAAGGCAGGGGAATCTTAAATAAGCTGAGGAATTTCTCCCCCTTTTTCTCCACGCCAAAGCGTCTGAAAATTCCCCTCATACCAACGTCAATGCCGACAAACACCGCATTCCCCTTATATCCTTCGATTTTAATATCGTTGACGCGCACGACCTTAGCCCCGTTAATATCCACGATCTGTTTATCTAAAATATCGCGCACGGCAAGCAGGTCTTGTTCATAGCGCTCATATTGCGGCAGATTGTCTTTTGAAAGTGTGGTAGTAATGATTCTCCTGTTGAAAACGGTCAGCGACTTATAGTCCAGACAATAGAGTGTCTTTTTCTTTTCGATGATGAGGGATTCAAGGTCAGGCAGGGTGATGCCTTTGACCACGACAACATCTCTGATTTTGCCGAGTTCTTCGCCCTTCTGGTCAAAGACCGGCTTTTTCAGAATCTCGCTTAAAAAGACTTCGCCGACAAGAGGCATTAATAAACCCGCCATAGTTAAAATTATACGCGCTCTAATAATAACATAGCCGACGCTGATATTTAAACGCCGCAACCGGCAGAAGACGTAAGTTATAGCAAAGTGGGTATCGAAATACCAATAGTATGGAATTGGCTACCATAATAATAGCCAACAGCCGCCCGCGATAATTTTGAATATCGTTATAATACTAATAGTTAGAGGGACACAGAGATCTGGCATGGAAATTGCGTTCATGGAGATAAATTTAAGATTTTAAATCTTAGCAGGCGATTTTGAAATAGAGGGACAGAGCACGATGGGAAACATAATTCGGAGACATTTAAAGAAGTTTACAAAATGGCACGGTTTTATGCTCGCTGTAAGCATTGGATTAATAACGTTCGTTTCGTCTCTCACTTTTAACGGTAAATACTGCACAATTGTGTTAGGGATAGGTATCCTGATATTGTCAATGGCGGCAGTCTTATTAATACTTACAAAAAACACTGATAATCGCTATATAAAAATAGCATACCTTATAATTCCCAGTATATTTATTGCCACGCTTTTTCTTCCAGAAGCTGGTTACTGGAATAACTTACTTGATCTTATCAGTACTGCTTGCGAAACAATAAATCAAACTAAACTTGCTGAATATATTCTATCTTTTAAGAGCAGCCCACTTGCGAAACACACCTGTCATATAATTCTATTTATTGCATTGACAGCGTTGATACTCGTTGACTATCTAATTTCTTTCTTTGATAAGGCAAATAAGCCCAATTCTATAGATGATGACTTGCCTGAAAGAGATTTCAATCAACGGCGAGATTCTTTTTGTGATTTATTAAGATATCAACTTAATGCCATTGATCGTGAAACAAATTGGAGCGATCAATTTTTCACTCCTTTGGAGGTTGAAGTTGAAGTGGATTATGGCACGAAGAAGCGGAAAAAAGTTATGGAGCTATTAAATGCGGTGCGTGAAGATAAAAAAACGAAAGTATTTTTAGTATTAGGTGACCCTGGCGCGGGAAAAAGCGTAGCGCTAAGGAAGTTATGTAAAGAGCTTTCCCAACCAACAGAGGTTCATCGAACAGGAAGAATTCCAATATATATCAATCTCAGAGAATGGTCAATAAAAGAGAGCTGGACAAGGGATAACCCTCCTACAGTGGAGCAGCTATATAACTTTGTCGTTAAAAATTTAAAAGACAGGAGCGATGTCTACGCTAATGACTTTATAGATATATATTTCAAAAGACTGTTTGATAATGGTCATTTTTTTATCGTGTTAGATTCCTTTGATGAGATACCGGCAGTTTTGGATGTAGAGGAGTCATCATGGCTAATTGATAAACTATCAGAAATAATTTTTACATTTCTGTCCGGCGCTCACGCATCGCGCGGCATTCTGTCATCGAGGATGTTTAGGAGGCCGACCTCTAAATTTCAGGCAAATACAACTCTGGAAATAAGACCGTTTACAGAACCAAAGATTATTGAAAACCTAAAAAAATCGCTGCATTATAATGCAGCGCTTGAAAAACAATTATTTAGCGAAAGAAGAGATTTAATCCCAACCGCGCGAAATCCGTTTACTGCTGCCCTGATCATAAATTACGCTAAAGAACACAACAATGCGCTGCCCGAAAACCAAACGGAGCTATACGATGCGTTTATTCGCAGTCGGCTAAGCAAGTGCGGTGAAATATTAAGCTCAAAATCCCTTACGATGGACGATGTGCTAAATCATTCAACCGAGATTGCATTTACGATGTTTAAAACGCCCACCTTTGGGCTTGAGGCATCCAAGAAGGAACTGAAGGAGCTGCTGCCAGAAGTTCCGGTAGGTGACATAGTCGAAATCATGGAGTATGCGAGGCTTGGACGCGTTGGCGCTGGTACTGGAAAATTGTTTAGTTTTGCACACAGACGGCTCAACGAGTACTTTCTGGTTCTGCGTTTCCTGAATCGTCCCGATGAGTTGCCAATTGATTCCATATTTACAGATTCGAGATGGAGAGATGCCCTTGTGCTATATTGCGAAGTAGGGGATGAGGCAACCGTAAGAGGTATTGCCAATCGCTGCTGGTCTAAAATCGAAAGACTTAAAGATTCTCCACTTGACCCCTCTAACCCGCAATCCCTTGTCGCTGTTCATAGTCTTCGATTTTTGAACGACGCTTTTTATCGAAGACCGGATTGTATTTCAGCTTTTCGTTCTGATCTCTCTGTGTTTGTCAAATATCAAATTGAGAACAGTAAAAACATATTGGCAAAGAAATTGGCTGTTGAAGCAGTTGGACTTTTAAATGATAACGACTTAGAGGCGGCTATTCTCATAGCAATGAAACTTGGCAATCCATGGATTAATGAAATATCATTAAAGTCCTGCCGGCATCTCCCCAAAATAAGCTCCGAATTAAAGGATAGAATAATAGAGTATATTCATTCAATTGATATAGTTGAGTTCTATAAAATAAGAAGAGAACTTATGTTCTCTTTGAGTCTATCGGACGGATTTAGAAATGTAAAGACGCATTGTAAATTTATATATTATGATTTAATCTTGCTTTTAATCGGTATTTCTGGCCTAACTGTCTTTCATCCAGAAATTATTATTATCTATGGTATGTTATTAATTCTAAGCAGGAGACCTATAAATAGCAGTTTCGCAGCGCATTATGGCACTTTTACAACAACATTTATTAGCAGACTTAATGTTTTACTATTTACCTATTCATTTATATCTGATAAGTCGAGTTTATCTATCGTATCATATATATGGAACTATCATGTAAAATTATTTTATCCAGATGGTTATAATATCAGTACGATAAGTGCGTATATCTCTTTTTCTGATAAATGCTCGTTATTATTTGTAATTGCAATGCTTCCGTATTTTGGTATATATTTAGTTATACGCACTATCTATGTGGATGTGCGAAATAACGACATGCGAAAGATATTCACTATGTTACGTTCTAAAACTATCCCTATTGCATTAATTACTACTTCAATTAGTGTGATGGTTATAGTTGTAATCTACGTAGTTAAATATCTAACGCCATACATTGATCAGCATACTAAACTATTTTTATCAATATTTGCTCTATTAGTGGGTTTAGCGTTGATAATTTGGTTTTCTATTATATTTAGTGAATCTAAACGTTATAAAGCAGTAATAGTAAATCATCCTTATAATCGTCAATATATTGCAGAGAGTATAGGCAAATTTAGCACAGATGAAGGTCGTTTGAAATATATCATGTTTATAAAGAATAGCGGAGTCAAACCTATAGGTGAATGGCCGAATGGAGAAATGCCTAACTTTAACGATGCGGCAAGTACGATACTTGCTCAGCTTGAAGAGAAGTGGTTGGGATTAGATAGATAGTCCCGTTCCCTGTATGTTACCTTGACGCCTCAATTTCCTACTTGACATTTTTCATTTTCATATGACAGACTAACCTTGGCGTAGGGATAAAGTGGCGCGCGGCTTTTTAAAATTTTAGGGCGCAGTTTTTATTATGGAGGCCTTGAGCTGTGCTTAGTTGGGCTGCAATTCAAAATGAACACTCACCGCCGTCCGTCTCCTGTCTTTGATACGCATTGTCGTCATTGTCAACTATTATCTTTAAACATCCCAAAGGGAGGTATTTGAATTGTGAATGAAAAAACTGCTGGATTAAGCGAAGACTGGCTTGCGTTATTTCTTGGTATCTTTGTGTTCGTTATGTCGTTAGGGCTGTTTGCGGGGTCAGATCTGATGGGCTGGGGTGTAAGCACATCAATCTGGACTGACCCGACTAAGGCCATGTCCGCCGTGTCGGCTAAGTATCAACCTGTTAAAGGCGAAATCACTAAGATGGACGGGGCTAAAATTACCCTCAAACTGGCAGACGGCAAAGAGACCGTCGTTACCGCAGAGGGCGGCATCTCCACCATTAAAACCGGCGATATGTACGAGAAAAAAGGCGTTAGCGGCATCGCCGCCCTGTTTTTCACATACGCCGCTATGCTCTGCCTTATGATTGTCGGGGCTATGCTGATGAGGCTTAATGTAGGGAAATTCGCTGTAGGCTTCACCGTTATCTTCTGGATTAGCTATCTCTGCTGGCTCTTAGGAAACAATGCCTATATAGCGGCTACTAAAAATCAGCTTGCCGGTTTTAAAATCAACTGGGCATTGAGCCTTACCGGTGAGTCAGGCTTTGTCATAGCGCTAATCGCCGGACTGATTGTGGGGAATTTCTTCCCGAAACTTTCAGAGGCGCTTAAAGAGGCCGCTAAGCCGGAGCTATACATCAAGACCGCTATTGTTATCATGGGCGCAATGCTTGGCCTCAAGGCAGCCGAGTCATTTACGCTGGCCTCAGCGGTGCTGTTTCGTGGATTTTGCGCCATTGTAGAGGCATATCTTATCTACTGGGCTGTAGTTTATTATGTGGCCAGAAAGTATTTCAAATTCAGCCCGGAATGGGCGGCGCCGTTGGCGGCGGGCATATCCATATGCGGCGTGTCGGCAGCCATTGCCGTTGGCGGGGCAATAAGGTCGCGTCCAATAGTGCCCATAATGGTCTCCTCTTTGGTCGTCATATTTGCCGTTGTGGAGATGTTAATTCTGCCCTTTGCGGCACAGATATTTCTGTGGAGCGAACCGCTGGTTGCAGGGGCATGGATGGGCCTTGCCGTTAAGACAGACGGCGGGGCTGTGGCAAGCGGCGCAATAACCGATGCACTTATTCGCTCCAAGGCGCTTGAAATGTCAGGCGTCAATTATGAGGCCGGCTGGATTACGATGGCAAGCACGACGGTTAAGATGTTCATAGATGTGTTTATAGGCGTGTGGGCATTTGTCCTTGCCGTTGTCTGGTGTACGAAGATAGAATGCAAGCCCGGCGAGACGCCTAAGGCGGTTGAGATATGGCAGAGATTCCCAAAATTCGTCATAGGCTATGTCGTCACCTTTCTGCTGCTTCTTTTCATATGCTTCCCATCTACGAAGGCAGTCGCCCCCGTTGACAGCCAGATTAAGGGGCTGACGAAGGAAATATCATCGCTGGAAAAGAAGCTGACCTCTAACCCCGCAGATGAGGCGTCCATTAAGTCTAAAATTGCAGAGTCTAAAGATAAAATTAAAAGCCTCAACGGCAGCGTTAAAGACCAGCGGGGTGTGCTGGCAAAGGCCAAGCTGGCCACCGACGAGAGCAATACATTCAGGGTGATGTTCTTCGTCCTGACGTTTTTCACTATCGGCCTTGTGTCTAACTTCAAAAAGCTGTGGGAAGAGGGCATAGGCAGGCTTGCCGTTGTGTATGTGGTTTGTCTTTTTGGATTTATCATATGGGTAGGGCTGTTTATCTCATGGTTATTCTTTAATGGCGTAAAACCGCCGGTGATTACGGGTTAATAAGGAGGATATATGGCAGATGATCCTAAGTTTTCAGACGAGATAAAGAAGATGGACTATGAGCCGCTGTCTCCGATAGAGTATAAGCTCATATTCTGGAGCCTCGGCATTGGGGTTACGGCATTGGGATTTTTCTATTGGTTAAGCAAGGCGTACTTTCCTGGCGGCCATTGATTCAGACGCGAGCCGCTGACAGTAGTCTTGTACAAATAGTTTTTTAGTTGAGGCAATGTTGCTCTTTTGTGAGGCAATTCGCTATGTTGAGTATTATTGCCTTGTTGTGTTAGTATTGGCCATTAGTCCGGCACTAACCTTTGGAGGATAGGACGCGATGAAAGTGTTGTTGCTTGCAGGAGGCTCAGGCACCAGGCTCTGGCCTTTGTCCAGGAAGAGTTATCCAAAGCAGTTTATTAAACTAAAGGGACAGCAGTCGCTGCTTCAGGAGACTATGGCAAGGGTGCTGCTTGCCGTACCGCCTGAGGATGTCGTCATCCTGACAAATAAAGAGTATAAATTTCATGTAAAGTCTGATATGCAATCTCTGCAAGGAGGCTCTAAAAGCCATGTAATCTTCGAGCCTGCCGCCAGAAATACCGCCCCTGCCATTGCTCTGGGCGTTAAGTACTGCATGGACAAGCTTGGCGCGGCAGAGGATGAGACCGTGTTTGTCTGCCCATCAGACCATATAATTACGCCGCCGGAGCGTTTTGTCGAATATTTAAAGGCCGCGGCGAAGGCCGCCCTCGAAGGCTATATCATCACGTTTGGTATAAAGCCCACACGCCCTGAGACCGGCTATGGATATATCAAAAGACAGCCGCAGCCGCTTGTCCTTGGCGGCATTTCAAGCGAGATATACCAAGTTGCCGAGTTTACTGAAAAACCCGACGATAAAACCGCCATTGACTTTGTTGCAGACGGCAAACACTACTGGAACTCAGGGATGTTTATATTCAAGCCCGGCGTTATAGTGGATGAATTTCGCAGCTTTGCGCCTGAAATCGGGGCGATGTTCGATAAGGGCTATGATCAGATGCACAAGGATTTTGAAACGCTGCCAAATATTTCTATTGACTATGCCGTCATGGAAAAGTCCAAAAAGATTGCCACCATGCCGCTGGACATCTACTGGAACGACATCGGCTCATGGGATTCAATCTTTGAGATATTGGAAAAAGACGCCGGAGGAAACGCCACAACCGGTGACCTCATCTCCATTGACACAAAAGACACCATGGTGCTGGCCAATAAGAGGCTGGCCGTCACCCTCGGCATAGAGGACTGTCTCATCGTTGAGACAGACGATGTTGTCCTCGTATCAAAACGAGGGCACGCTCAGAAGGTAAAAAATGTAGTTGAAATGTTGAAAGAACGCGGCCGCAATGAGATTAACGAACACGTTACCACATACAGGCCGTGGGGAAGCTATACGCTTCTGGGCAAAGGCGACCGTTACCAGATAAAGCACCTTATCGTCAATCCTCAACAGTCGCTTAGCCTCCAGATGCACATGCACCGCTCTGAACACTGGGTCGTAGTCAGCGGCACGGCAAAGGTTACCCTCGGCGGCGACGAAAAATATGTCCACGCCAACGAATCCATTTATGTGCCCAAAACCACCAAACACAGGCTTGAAAATGAGGGCAAAATCCCGCTTGAGGTTATCGAAGTTCAAAACGGCGAATATCTTAACGAGGACGACATCAAAAGATATGACGATATTTATGAAAGAGATGATTCTTAGCGCTTACATTACCGGGGTTTTTATCCTGAAGAGCCTTGCAACAGGCAGTGCGCTATAGGTCTCCTCAAAGAGCGACTTGTCGTAGCTGCCAAGTAAGTACATCTGGTTCAGATTTGAATTAAAAAATATATCGTTTACGACAACAACCGAGTTAATGGCATTGCCAAGGGCAAACAGTTCAAGATAGAGGCCGTTTGAGTGATCGTACTCTTTGGACTTGCCGATGTAGCCTGAGTCTATGAAGACGGCTTTTTTAAGCGGAGTGGTGTCGTTTATCATGCCTGTTTTCAGATTGACCTTTACCTCGTAGCAGTCAAGCATATCGTCTTTAAGCGATTGGCAGCTAAGCGGCTGCACCAGCGGCGCCGTCGTATTAGGCCTGAGCTTGTCAATGCCGGAGACATTGTACATTGCCTGAAACTTCCCTATCATATCGCTTGTATAGAGTATGTAGATGTCGTTGTTTCTGACATTGTCCAGCGGTTTTATAGCCGCCTTGCCGCCTGTGATATCGTCGCTGGCAACCGTTGAGCCATTGCCGGCGATATAGGCTGTGATGTTGTAAAACTCAGGCTGGCTTGTCGAGGTGAAGGCATGGGCTATATAGACGGTCTTCTCGGTATGCTGAATGCCGCCGTCGTGAAAGGTGGCAAATCCTGTAATGTCCTCAAGGGCGTATCCAAAGTCCCACCATGTCAGAATCACAGGTTTTCCACCATGAAGTTTAGACTTTATATCCTTAAACACCCTATAAAACTCAACGGGAAGGGCAGGCTGGGGGACGAAGAAAAACGCTGTCTGATTAATTATCACGATAAAAAAGACAACGGACGATATATAAATGATATATGTCCTTGCGGTATCTTTGAGTTTGCCGGTGAGGGCCGACACAGAGACTGTAATCAGATAGCCAAAGCCTACGCCGATAAACGGCGCCAGATACATGGCAAACCTGTTTGCCCATTGAAAAGACATCAGGCCGATAAAAAACACGGGCAAAATGGGCAGCGCCTTCTTGAAATTGTAAAATATAAACGCGATAAAAGCAAAAAATCCAATAGCGCTGACAGCCGGTTCCTTTATAACGTAGGCAAACACCTCTGACGCCGAGGCATGTTGCAGCTCGGTGACCTGCGTAAGGGCGTTGGATTTTCCGCCCATATCAGAGGTGAAATAATTCTTCAAAATGAAGGAGAAAGACGATATAAACCCAGATAGTGCACTTGAGAGGTAGGTAGATTCATAGATGACCAGCGCGGCGGCTGAGATGACCGCTAAAGCGGCAGCGGCTGCATACGCCGGTTTGATTTTCTTACCGCCCCAGAAGCGGTCATAAATAAAAAAAATAACGGCGGCTGCCGCCGTAAATCCAGCAACGTTTACTGAAAATGGAAACGAGCAATATAAGAATATCAGCGACGAGTAAAATACGACTGTAAGACTGTTTTTATTGATAACAAGATAGGCGGCCAAAAACACGAGATACAAGTATGAGAATTCGCTGACGCCGTACCAGCGCTCCATCATCATCATCGTTACACCGGCAAGGCTGGAGTATAGATATATAAAGCGTTGCGGGCGCGCCCTGCCGTCCCTGCCCTGTGTAAGCAGGATAAAATAAGACGCCAGAAATGGAAAGAACAGATTAAGAGAGTCCGGCCTGACCCTTGCCGCCGATGTCCTGACAATATAGATAAAGCTGAAAGTGCCGACAAGGCTGCCCAATATGCCTGCCGACAGAAAACCCGTCCTGCCGAAATAAAGTATCAGCGGCACGATAAAAAATCCGGAGATAACGGCAATCAGATACACGCCGGTCAAGTAAAGATTGCCATCGAACAGGCCGGAGCACTTTGCCAGCAGTATGCTTATCAGCGGCGCACGTTCTGGCTTATACGCCCCTGAGGGGAAGTATCTAAGTTTATCGCCGGCCCCGCCTACCCCCTCATAATAAGTCCCGTCTTTATATTCCCGCGCCAGGCGCACCCAGTAGAAGGCGTCCACGGTGGTCATCATAGGCGTGCCGTCAACGAAATAGCTGCCAGGGTTTTGTTTCCATTGGTTGTACTCATTAAACCTTACGAATATGGAAAGGCTAAGGCATATCACAGTGGAAATTATCACAGCCGCAAGGCCGGAGCCTACCGTAGTGGTGCAGATATTCTTGGTTTTACCAGCCATTAAAGTTTAAAAAAACACATCCTCGCAATTGACATGCACAGCCGCCATATGGCGCTAACATAAAGCAGCCAGTGGTGAAAAGTCAACATGCTCCTACTTATTCATCATATCGAGGAACTCTTTGTTGGCCTTTGTGTTTTTGAGTTTGGCAAGCAGAAACTCCATGCTCTCAACAGAGCTTAGCGGGTTTAGCACCTTTCTCAGCACCCACATCTTGTTGAGGACTTCCTTGCTTACCAGCAGCTCCTCTTTCCTTGTGCCGGAGGTGTTTATATCTATGCTTGGGAATATCCTCTTGTCAACCAGTTTTCTGTCAAGGTGAAGCTCCATGTTGCCCGTGCCCTTGAACTCCTCAAAGATTACGTCGTCCATACGGGAGCCCGTATCCACAAGAGCGGTTGCGATGATTGTAAGGCTGCCGCCGTTTTCTATGTTTCTTGCCGTGCCGAAAAAGCGCTTTGGCTTCTGAAGGGCATTTGCGTCAAGACCTCCAGAGAGCACCTTGCCGCTTGCCGGTATGACCGCGTTATATGCCCTTGCAAGACGGGTTATGCTGTCAAGCAGGATTACTACGTCTTTCTTGCATTCGACCTGGCGCTTTGCCCTGTTGATGACCATCTCGGCCACCTGGCAGTGCCTGTGGGGCGGTTCGTCAAACGTAGAGCCTATTATCTCGGCCTGCTGAACCTGCCGCTTCCAGTCTGTAACTTCCTCCGGCCTTTCGTCTATGAGCAGGATTATAAGGTGCACTTCCTTGTGGTTTGAGCGAATGGACTTGGCAATTGACTGTAAGAGCATGGTCTTACCCGTTCTGGGGGCGGCCACAATCAGTCCTCTTTGTCCCTTGCCTATCGGGGCGATTAACTCCATGACGCGCGTGGAGTAGTCGGTAATGTCATACTCTAAATGAAGCCTTTCTGTGGGATAGTACGGCGTCAGATTGTCAAACAGGGGGCGGGTAATGTTTTGCTCCGGCGCCTGATGGTTAATTGCCTCCACCTTGAGCAGGGCGAAGTAGCGCTCGTTTTCCTTTGGCGGGCGCACCTGCCCTGAGACAAGCTCCCCTGTGCGCAGATTAAAGCGCCTGATTTGCGATGGCGAGACGTATATGTCGTCAGGGCCGGGCAGATAGCTGTAGTCAGGCGACCTAAGAAAGCCAAAGCCATCGGCAAGGATTTCCAGCACGCCCTCGGCAAATAAATTTCCTGTCTTTTCAGCCTGAGCCTGCAAGATAGCAAATATCAGCTCCTGCTTCCTCATGCTTGAGGCGCCCTCGACGTTTAACTCCTCGGCGACAACCGTTAACTCTTCAATATTTCCTTCCTGTAGCTCGGAGATTGCGATATTGCTCATTGGCGGACTCCTTATGTTTTTTGCAGTATTAGTTTTTTCTGCAGCGTTTCAGATTAATATATACTCCCTCAGGGCATTTATACAACAGTGCACACGTCTAAACCCAATATTAACTCAACGCCTATTATTGTGTCTGTCTGGCTTAATGCGTCCTCGGCATATAGGGCGTTTTGGACTATCGGGCACTGCGACACCGCGCACCCATATATACTTATACCTTACACAAAAAAAAATTATTTGTCAACATTTTTTTATAGCTACTTGTCTAAGCGGCAGTAGATTTATTAATATAGACATGCGGGGATGTGCCGGTTCCCTCCGGTTGAAAGCGCAGCTATATGAAGATCACTGTAAATTTGAAAGTCTTACTTTCGTTAAGCGCCCTTCTGGTCGTGGGTGCTCTGATATTTTGGTATGAATTTATTTTTCGTACCAATGAGGAGATCGTCGCCAAGGCCGCAGAGGAGGCGTTGTATACTACCGAGATAATTGGAAACAGCATCAAGTATACCATGATGTCAAACCACGGCGAGGTCATCCAGAAGGTTTTGGAAAACACCCCCGGCTCTGGGCTTCACACTTCCATTAAGGTGCTTGACCACAAGGGCAACATCAAATTCTCCTCAGATAAGAACAACCTGGGCAAGTCAATCCCTGCCGATTCAATGATTTGTAAAGAGTGCCATGTCATAAACAGTGGCAAGGTTACCCTTAAAGACCCCGGCAGGAATTTCTTCTTTACCGACAAAGGTGACAGCGGCCGCACGATTAAATCCTTCATCCCCATTAAGAATGAGAGTTCGTGCTCCTCGGCAGCGTGCCATGTCCACCCGTCAGACTCTTCGATAAACGGCATCATCGAGGCCGAGTTTTCTTTGGAGCAGCTAGATAAAAAATTCAGAGATAAAACCCTTGATTCCATTATCATAGGGATTATATTTCTTTCGTTGATTGCCGCGGCGCTGCATCAGCTCTTGTGGCGGTTTGTTACCAAGCCCGCGGCCTTAATCTCCGATGGCATAAAAATGGCGGCGAAAGGCTTCTATGGTCAGACGATAGATATTCGCGCCAAAGATGAGATAGGCTCGTTAGCGCATGACTATAATGAGATGATTAAGGGGCTTCAGGCAAGGCAGGATGAGCTTGATGAGCAGGCCAAGTCCCGTTCAGACATACTAGAACAAAAATCCCTTGAAATCGGCAAGGCCCAGAAGCAGTACATGTACACAGAGAAACTGGCCTCGCTTGGCAGAATGGCAGCCAGCGTTGCCCACGAACTGAACAGCCCGCTTACCGGCATTATCGTATTTGCCAGATTGTTTTTAAAACGCGTCCCGCCTGAAAACAAGGCCGACCAGGACGACCTCAAGGTCATTGTAGAACAGGCCGAGAAATGCTCTAACATCATTGCGGTGCTGCTTGGATACTCAAGAACTATTCCCTCGGAAAACCTCACCATGTATGTCAACAAGGCGATAGAAAACGCCCTGAATGTCTTAAAACATCAGGCAAGGTTTTATAATATCACAATAGAGAAGGAGTTTGACCCATTTTTGCCGCGCATTCAGGGTGACCAGTCGCAAATTGAGCAGGTATTTATCAACCTTCTGATTAATGCCTCTGACGCGATGAACGGCAAGGGGAAGATAACCATCAGAACGAGGAGCATTACCGAGGATGGCAATGACTTTGTCGAGATAGAGTTTTCAGATTCCGGCCCGGGCATACCTGAAGGCAGTCTTGATAAGATATTTGAACTGTTCTATACGACAAAGCCCGAAGGGAAGGGGACAGGGCTTGGGCTTGCCGTCAGCAAGGGCATAATTCAAACCGCCGGAGGCCGAATATTCGTAAAAAGCAAGGCAGGCGAAGGCGCAAATTTCTTCATTCATCTGCCGGTTATCGAGGTCTAAATATCAGTCTGTATAATCGAACTCGACTCTGTCACATATCACTACGCAGTTAATCATCACATCAATAACTGGCCAGTCGAGCGCAACGGAATTCCAATAAAAGTTTGAAGCTATGTCCCGATAATGCTACTATAACCCAGGAGTTGCCTTGCCATGGATAGACTTACAGATAAACTTAGCGAAATAAGCGCTAAACTGAAAGGCGTCGGCATTGAGGACTCATATAAGGAGGCCGAGGCGCTTATGTGCGTTGCCTTGAATATTGGTAAGGCTGCCCTCTATTGCTATGATTTCAGCGACATTACCGATGAGGCCGCCCATAGGCTCAACGCATTGACAGCCCTCAGAGCTGCCCGCCAGCCGCTTCAGTACATCGCCGGTGAGACGGAGTTCTTTGGCCTGTCATTATCAGTCGGTGCTGGTGTGCTCATCCCACGCCCTGAGACCGAGCTGCTTGTTGAGAAGCTCACCGGGATTATTAAGGCCCGACATATGACGACTTTCACAGCCCTTGACCTCTGCACGGGAAGCGGTTGCATTGCCCTCGCTATCGCTAAGCAATTTCCTGAGCTGATTGTCCACGCGGTTGACATCTCTGAGGCTGCCCTCAAATATGCAGTTGCTAACGCCGCGGCCAACGGGATAAATAATGTAGTCTTTCATTGCGGCAGCCTCTATGCACCGGTTGATAATATGGCCTTCGATATAATAGTATCCAATCCCCCGTACATTAAGACTGAGGATTTGGAGATTCTTGCACCGGAAATCAGGCTCTACGAACCAGTCGGGGCACTCGACGGCGGCCCTGACGGCCTGCGCTTCTATAAGGAAATTATCGCCGGCGCCGGACAGCGGCTGGCCAAAGGCGGCATTATGGCCCTTGAGCTTGGCGACACGCTTGCCGCCCATGTCATGGACATTGCCCGGTCGTCAGGTTTCACTAATCTAACCCTTATCAACGACTACTCTTTCAAGGAGCGATTTTTGATAATCAATGGATAAACCGCTTGAAAAACTCGCCGTCGTCCCCCCCCTTCCCGGCGTCTATCTGTTTAAAAACGCCAAAGAAAAGGTGCTCTATGTCGGCAAGGCATCGAGGCTTAGAAACCGCCTCAGGAGTTACTTTCACAAGAGCATTTCAGGCGACCTTAGAAAGTCCGCCCTTGTTGAAGAGGCCGCAGACTTCACATTCGTCGTTACGCAAAACGAGATAGAGGCCCTCGCCCTTGAATCCAATTTTATCAAGCAGTACAGGCCAAAATATAATGTCATTCTAAAAGACGACAAGAACTATCCCTATCTGAAGATAACCGTTACCCAAGAATGGCCGGCTATCGAGGTTGTTAGACGCTTTGACCACGGCGGCGATGTATATATCGGGCCATACGTCTCATCGCGGGGCATGAGGGAAAACATCGAGCTTATCAGAAAGTATTTCCATATCAGGACGTGCCGCTATAAAATCGAAAATCTCAAGCGGCCTTGCGTAGAGTATCAGATAGGACACTGCAGCGCCCCATGCGTCGGCCTGATTAGCAAAGAGGACTACATGGCGGCTGTCAACGACGTGATAGATTTCCTAAAAGGCGGCAACCAGTCTCTGCTTATCAAACTCACCAATGCTATGAACGCACACGCCGATGCCCTTGAGTTTGAGAAGGCTGCCCTGCTAAGAGATAAAATCGCGGCAATACAAGAGACATGGCAACAGCAGAAGGTCATAGACCCAAGCCTTGACGACGCCGATGCAATAGGATTTTACGCCTCAGGGGGCGAGGGCATGTTTAACGTGTTTTTCATACGCGGCGGTGCGCTTGCCGCTGTGAAAGACTTCCATATCAAAGACATCAAAGGGCTGTCATATAAACTGCTCCTCTACACATTCATCGAGCAGTTTTATAATAAGGACATCGCCCCGCCAGGCCGTATCATAGCCGCTTTAAAACCCGCTCATACAGGGACATTGCGCGCATGGCTGAAAAAACGAAGGGCAGGCGCCGTTGAGATAATCGTACCCATACCCGGCGCTGACGACACGGCAGCCGGTATCCTGAATATGGCAAATGAAACGGCAAAGAGAAATCTGTCTTTGAAGCGAGGCTCCCCGGACACCGCCATAATGGATGAGCTTGCTAAGCGGTTGAGCCTTCCTTCACCGCCCACAGACATAGGGGCGTTTGACGTATCAACCATATCGGGCAGCGAATCAGTGGGCGCGTTTATACGCTGGCAGGACGGGCGCTTTGCTAAGGATTCCTACAGACGCCTTAAAATCAAGACCGTTACCGGCGTTGACGACTACTCGATGATGGCAGAAATATTCACTCGCACGGCAAAAAACCTCGGCGGCGGCTTTCCCCATCTGCTTGTCATAGACGGGGGAAAGGGACAGCTTCAGAGCGCCACCGCAGCACTAAGGCAATTGCAGGGCGAGGGACTGTTTTGCGGCGGTGAGGTCGCCGTCGTCTCGATAGCAAAAAACCCTGACAGGGTATTTATCCCCGGCGCCCTCAGGGGAATAAGCCTGGAGGACGGCTCCCAGTCCTCGCTCTTTCTAAAGCGCATCAGGGATGAGGTTCATAGATTTGCGATAACCTACCACAGAAAACTAAGAGAACAGCGCATGAAGCGCTCTGCGCTTGAGTCCATTAAGGGCATATCGAAAAAAAGGCGGCTTGAGCTGTTAAGGCATTTCAACGGTATAGAGGCGATAAGAAACTCAACGGCGGAGGAGATATCGTCATTAAAAGGGTTTAACTTAAAACTCGCGAAGACCATCCTTACGGCATTGCAGGGCGATGCCAAAGATTCTTAGAAAATGTTTTTTTTCTATACATGTTGACACCATTTTGTGAAATCCTACAAACTAGCCAATCTTTAATATTTATTAGCAGGGGGGGTCAATTATGACAAAGGCGGAGCTTGTAGACAACGTAGCGGCAGACTCAAAGATCACAAAGGCGGAGGCCGCTAAGGTTGTCAATACGGTTTTTGACAGCATATCAAATGCCCTTAAAAACGGCGAGCGTGTCATTCTTGTTGGATTCGGTACGTTTGTCGTATCCGAAAGGAAGGCTAAAAAGGGCAGGAATCCTAAGACCGGAGAGGCCACAGATATTCCAGCCGGCAAGGTGCCTAAGTTCAGAGCGGGTAAAGCCTTAAAGGACGCGGTCTCTTCTTAGATATTGGCGACAGTGGTCAAAGAGCTATAGATTTCCATCATTAATGCCGACTAAATATAGACGTTCCATCTTTTAGGTGGAATGAAAGGCCTATTGGCTGCTGGAGCAGACTGATGACTATGAAGGTACGAACAAGGCTTACATTTAGCCATGCCGCTATATTGGCAACCCTGCTTGCCATCTGCTCTATCAGTATCTTCATGTGCGGTAACTTCCGTGATATGATTCATGATATTGTCAGTCAAAGATATGTAAAGACGGAATACGTAGACAATATCAAAGACGCTATAGCCGGCATTGATTTAGCGATTAGCAACCTGATGATTTATGATAGTGATCGAATCAATATTATTGAAAAGATTGATAAGAACAGACAATCTATAGCAGAAAACATAGGCAGACTTCAGCCTCTTGTCAAAAGAGCTGAAGGCAAACAGCGCCTGAGGAAAGTCATAGACCACCAGAACGCTTATTTCTCCCTCATACGTCAACAAACTAATGATGTCTTACTGGCCAACTCAAATGAATTAAAAAAAGCACTGCTTGACAAACAATCGAAAAACTCGGCTGAATTCGTACAAGCGGCTGAGGCCCTTACAGAATATCAAAAAAACCTTATGAAAAAGGGTGAGGATGACTCAAACCTCAAATACAAGGAGTTCTTTGGCGTTGCTGTCTCTGTAACTTTGGGGTTATTGCTAATCAGCATTTTCATTGTGATAAGGGTGATACGTTCGCTCATTAATGAGTTAGGGGCTGAACCGAGGGATATTAATATGATGTTATCAGACATCGCAGATGGGAAAATACATGACGATTATGCACTGCTTAGAGGCGAAGGCCAAAAAGGGATTATTAAATACATAGGTTCAATGCTTGATAGTCTCAGAGAAAGGGACATGCTTGTTCAGAATGAGCTTGCATTGGGCGAGGAACTATCGGCACGCAATTTTATAATGAAACAAAGGGAGATATTGCAAGATACAATACAAAGCGTCCTTGAGATATCCCTTGAGCAAGCTCCTCTTAACGTGAAACTGGCGAGGGTGCTGGATATTATAGTCTCTATCCCAGGCATGAGCATTGAGCATAAGGGGTGTATTCACCTGAAGGTGGACGGCGCTGATGAGCTACAGATGGTTGCAGAGCGAAATCTGCCAGAGTCTTTGCTTAGTCAGTGTGCACGGTTAAAATATGGGCAGTGCCTCTGCGGCATAGCCGCAAGTACGCATAAGACAATATTTTCCAACTGCCTTGACGACCTGCACACTGTCAGATTTGAAGGAATGCATGAACATGGTCACTACTGCATCCCTATAAAATCCGGCAATATATTCTTAGGAGTACTCTGCCTTTACGTAAAGCATAACCATGAAAGAAGCAGGGAAGAGGAGAGCGCCTTCTCAGCTATAACTAATTCGATTGCCGCCATGATTGAAAGCGGAAAGAGAGAGGACGACATCAGGCGAATCAATAAGTTTACCAGCACCGTAATTAATAGTATAAAGGACTCTATTCTTGTGATAGACGTGAAGGACTTCACTATTGTCAGCACAAATAAAGCCTTTTTGCGGGAATATAGGCTTCTGGAGAGCGAGGTCGTGGGCGAGCATTGTTACGCGCTTACGCACGAGGCAACCGAGCCGTGTAACCAGCACGAGCGCTCATGCCCTGTGATGACGATGATGCGGACAGGGGAGTACGCGGTCAGTGAACATGTGCATCATGATCATGACGGCAAAGAGATTTATGTCTCCTGCTCAGCCTCGCCGATAAAAGACGAGGCAGGCAATATTGTACAGTGCGTCTATGTCCTGAATAATATATCGCAGAGAAAGTACTATGAAAAACAGCTCCAGCAGCTGGCACACTATGACGTGGTAACCTCACTGCCTAACAGGATATTGCTGCTGGACAGGCTAAACATCGCCATTGAGTTCACTGCCCGCGAAGGCAATAAAATGGCGCTGCTGTTTATAGATTTAGATAAATTTAAGGCCGTAAACGACACGTATGGACACGAGACGGGAGATGGGCTTTTAAAGGAGGTCTCAAAACGGTTGTTAGGTGCCGTGAGGAAATCTGACACGGTCTCGCGCGTGGGAGGCGATGAGTTTGTCATAGTGCTTACTAAGGTCACGGGCAAAGAGGACGCCGGCGCAATTGCCGATAAGATTATAGCCGCGTTAAATAAACCGTTTTTTGTAAATGGCAATGAATGCCGGATTGGCGGCAGCATTGGCATTGAGATATATCCATTCAGCGGCGTAGATTCTGAAATAGAGAATGTGCCTGATATGCTTGTTAAGAGGGCCGATATGGCAATGTACAGGGCAAAAGAACTTGGCAAGAACAGGTATGAGTTTTATAGCGGCGAATTAGTCGGTGACACAAAAAACCCGCTGTTTGACAGCCCTAAGACTGCCCAAGCAGGCTAAGCAGCTCTGTCCTTTGCCGGGGAACTGTCCCATTATCTTTCAACATGCCGCGGTTGAGCAGCCGTTGATATACGTCAAGCACAATCGGCTTGTAAAGGGCCGTCTCTTTGAGCAGTTTGTCGTCTGAGAATACCTCAAGCGGCGTCCCAACGCCTGCCACAGTGCCCTCTCTCATCACGATAACGCGGTCAGCCCACTCATAGGCCAAATCTATGTCGTGCGTTGACATAATCAGGGTTGCGCCGCCTCTGTTAAGCCCCGAAAATATATTTAGAACCATCTCTCTGTGGATATGGTCAAGGCCGGCAATCGGCTCATCGAGGACAACTACCTCAGGCGACATCGCTATAACGCCGGCAATGGCGGCAAGTTTCTTCTGGCCGTGGCTTAGAAAGTGGGTAGGGCGTTCTTTCAGGTTATAAATCCCGCACGCATAGAGCGCACTGTCAACCCTTTTTTTCACCTCATCAGAGGATAACCCCATGTTCATAGGGCCAAAGGACACGTCCTCTGCCACGGTGGCAGAAAATAGCTGAACCTCCGGGTCCTGAAATACAACCCCCACACGCCTCCTTAATTCATAGAGCGCCTCGCGGCCGTATTTAATTTCACTGCCGCCATAGAAAATCTTTCCGCTAAGCGGCCGCAATATCCCGTTTAAATGCATCAGCAATGTGGTCTTACCAGCGCCGTTTGGCCCTAATAGCGCATATTTTAAACCTTTTTCAATAAATAAGGAGACATTATTCAGGGCGGTAACGCTGTCATATTTAAACGTAATCTCTCTGGCTTCAATCATATGGACAGGGCAGCTAACAAGCAATCAACGGCGGCAACTGCGGCAATATTGC
>JAKOEO010000036.1:21279-35341 GCA_022321325.1 Candidatus Magnetominusculus sp. LBB02
CATATGGACAGGGCAGCTAACAAGCAATCAACGGCGGCAACTGCGGCAATATTGCAGGCCGAGTGTTTAAAAACCCTTTGCATGACGCGAATCTCCTCTTGCAATCCCCGTGACAACAGTGCGGTGTGAAGAGTGTCGGCATTTCTGAATGTGCGCGAAAACAGGCCGGAGATTAATATACCCATCGAACGATAAGAATTTCTAAGGCCGCCATAACCCAGACGTGACGACTGCGCCGTTTGCGTCTTGTGAGCAATATCCATAAATACAAATATAAACCTGTATGTAAGCCCCATCAGCTCAAGCAAGACCTGCGGCACACGCATTTTCCTTAGAAACGCCAATATATCGGCAACGGCGGTTGTGAAAATCAAAAAATAAAAACAGGTTGCGGCGGCAAAAGCCCGTAAAAAAATAAACACAGCCCCGCGCAAATCCATAGCGCCATATGCGGCGGCGGCACATCCAATAGCAATAAATATCAACGCACTACACATAGCCCTCAGATAATGCCTCAGGGGAATCTTCGCAATGAACAGAGCCGCAGAGGCCATTATAACAATGACCGCTATGTGTACGGCCATCGAGACGCCTAAGAGGGCAGCAGCCATGCACGAGACAGAAAATGCGAGTTTCTCAGCCGGATGCACATCGCTTAGCGCGTTTGAATATGCAAATCTCTCAGGCATAGCCGACGCTACCTTCTGCCTCGCTTACGCATGATATAAAGAAATATAAACCCTGCCCCAATGGCGGCCTGAAATACAAAGAGGAGCGTTTCGACGGTCTTGCCGGGCGGTACCCAAAGCGGCTCAATCCAGCGCACATAACCGGTGTTGACTTCTGTTATGACAGTCTGTGCCTTGTCGTCAGTTCCCATAAGTTCAACACCCATAAGGCCGTTTGCCATACTAATCAAGGCCGGCCCTAAGGCGATTAAAATAAACAGCAGGGCCAAAGAGATGTTTTTTCTTGTGAACATTCATGACCCCCTTTCTGCAAGCATTTTTAGTTCTTCGGCGCTGTTGGCGGTGAGGTAATTATATACAATGACGGTAAGAATGCCCTCGGTAACGGCAATAGGAACTTGAGTTACCGCGAATACGGCAAGAAATTTTAGAAACGAACCGGCGGCTCCGCCGGTTCGAGATGGAAACGCAAGGGCAAGCTGAAACGCGGTAACAATATATGTAGCCAGGTCGCCCAGCGCCGCCGCTAAAAACACAGAGAGCCAGCCCGGCCCCTGCGCCCGTTTAAATAAATTATATATAAGATACGAAACCATCGGCCCAACAACTGCCATAGAAAATACATTGGCGCCTAAGGTTGAAATCCCCCCGTGGGCAAGCAACAGCGCCTGAAACACAAGGCAAATCCCGCCAAGTACGGCCATCACGGCAGGGCCAAAGACAATCGCCCCAAGCCCAACCCCCGTTGGATGAGAGCAGCTGCCCATCACTGATGGGATTTTCATAGCAGACATCACAAACACAAACGCGCCGCAAAGCCCAAGCAACAGTTTCAGCTTCATATTGTCCTTTGTCGCCTTCTTAAGCATGGCAAACCCATAAATTAGAAATGGAAGCGAACAGGCATACCAAAACGCACACCAGTTAAACGGCAAAAACCCCTCCATAATGTGCATCGCATATGCCTCTTGAGGTACGATAAACATGGCCGCTATCCCCATGTAAATTAAAAGCCCCTTTTTCACACGCCTCCTAGTAATAATTAAGCAGCGTAAATGCCCGTTCAATTCTGTTAATAAAGGCACGGCGCACTTCCTCGTAAAACCCAAGGGATTTAACAAAGACGCCGCCCTCATGCCGGATGTTTAGATAATCAACCTCAAAGCCGAGGGCTTGCAGCCTCGCCTTGAGGCTATTCTGGTCTGCCAGCAGGTCTTTTTCCACATGAAGGCCGGAGACATATAGCAGTGGTATGAGGCGCGCCCTTTTGACAGACAGTCTTGCCGCGGCGATTTTATTAAGAAGGATGTCCATTGATGGCATTCCGTCAATAGTGGCAAAATAGCAGTTTGGAAATTTATGAGTGAAATAAGCGTCAAGCCCCTGATAGAGCGTATTGGCTGGGTCAGCGCAAAGAGGCGTGCCGTGGGCTATGGCAATGTTGATCCCGTCTGTTATGAAATCATGTTCAATGGCGGCAATAACCTCATCCACAAACTGCCACCTGTGAAGGAGCGTCTCGCCCATGGCCACGCGCAGACCGGGGAAATTACCGCACATCTCCACTAGCTCAGTATATTCGGTACCCGGAACAATCTGAAGCGGCTGGACGGCTGCCCTTCTGTATCCATGTTCCTCCAGTGAGGCCAGCGCCTGAAGAACTCCCGGCGTACCGGTCTTTTCCCTGACGATTTCTGATGTATATGCCCATACAATATGTTTGTCAGGGAAGTGTGCGCGCACATCGGCGTCAAATATCTCATATGCGGCCTTAGCCTTTGAGGCCGTACCAAATGAGGCGATAACCAAAGCAGGTGAGTCTTTGAGATTGCGCTTTTTCAGTTTTCTCTCTTTCATAACAGAGAAAACCTCCCGCACCGCACATCATAAACTATTTGCCATATACACACAGCCATCCACCCTCGTGTTTTATAGGACAACTGGACAGGTCTTCCGGCTCAGGGCTTTCCTCCTACTCACCCGCCTTCCCAAGGCGCCCGCTCAGACTTGACAGCATGAGAGGCAGACGGTCTCAGTGGCAAACTCAAATGGTTGGGCTTTCGTTCCCATCACGGCTGCGGGGCAGCGGAAGCGTTACACTTCTCTTCCCTTATATCCAGCCAAACAAAATCGTCCTCAATGGTAACATGGCAGACGGCGCAAAATCAACTCCAAATTCTTTGGCGCAAAATAATTTTTATGTTGTATTTAATGTCGGCAACTGGTATAATCGAAAGTAATACTCGACGAATGAGGAGGATTATATGAACTGTAAACTATGCGGCGGTAGACTGGATTTAATGATCAGGTGAAAGGCGGTAGAGCTGCGCTGCACGGGTTGCGGCCAAAGGTTCTCCCTATCGGAGTATGTCGATGAGATCGACACTGACACGTGGGCCGCGATTTCAGGGCGAAGTTGTGATTCCGTGTAATAAAATTAAGACATTTAAGGAGTTAGTCAATGGCAGCAAGGTCAAGACCTAAAAAAAGCCCGTCAGTCAGGAAGCGGGCCAGACAGTCCGTAAAGAAACAGTTAGTAAACAAGATGGTTAAGAGCAAACTGAAGACATTAGCAAAAAAAGTCTCAGAGGCTGTCACATCAAACAACGCCGAACAGGCCCAGAAGACCCTTATCGAGGCAGTCAGGGCGTATGCACACGCGGCCTCCAAGGGTGTTATCCACAAGAATAACTCGGCAAGGAACATATCCCGTCTTACGCTGAAAGTCAATAAGTTAGCGAAGGCGCAAGCCGCATAAATAGAGAAGGTCGGCGCTCCGGGCATGTCGCCGCAAAGGCCGGCGCTCCGGGTATGCTGCCGCAAAGGCCGGTGCCGGGTGTGCTGGCACAATTGTGCGCCAAGGATAAAACCAGATGTATAGACGAACACTATTATTGACAGCCGCACCTGCCGCTCTCATCCTGTTTAGCTTATTGATTAGCGTTGCGGTTGCATTTGGCGGGAAGGCCGGTGGTTTAGTGTTGACTAAAAAAGATAACGGCGGCACGTTTAAAGTAAAATCTGGCGAAGTCATAAGCATAGGGCTTCATGAGGTTGGTGCGGCAGGTTACGCATGGTATTTCGACAAGTTGGACACGGACTACTTCGAGGCGCTGGGAGACAAGTCTGTAACGCTGCTTCCAGATGACAAGACCGGAAAACAGGAGAAGCTGCAAGCCGGCTCCCGCATGTTTGCCACATGGATGTTGATGGCAAGAAAGAAAGGCAAGAGTGAGCTAAAGCTGCGCTACTACCGCATATGGGAAGGCCCGCAAACCGCGGTGGAGACATTCAGCGCGCAAATTGAGATTGAGTAGCCGCCGGTTGTGGATAATCTATACGTTAAATTCTAAGGTAAACATAGCGCCGTCTTCCACGTTTTGTACATACATCCTTCCCCCCAAACGTTCCTCGACGATTACTTTAGCCATGTAAAGGCCTATCCCCGTGCCTTTATCCTTTTTAGTCGTAAAATAAGGCTCGCAGACTTTATCTAATATCTCTTCCGGTATCCCCCCGCCGTTGTCAGTTATCTCTAACTTTAGTAAATTATCTCCTTGATAGCAGTTAATCGCAATCATGCCGTTTGTGTCCGACAGCCCATTTTGCCTTCTTTCTATAATAGCCTCGTTTGAGTTGCTTATTAAATTTAACAAGACATGGGCTAACTGATTCTTATATGTTGTAATCGGCGGCCCGTCACATTCCATTATTTCAGAATGATGCCTGAATGTATGCTTGTGGCAGTTACATGTGAACTGATAGGCGATTGAGCTGTGTTGAAGCTGTGCCGAGAGCAGCGAAAATACCTCTGCAATGACATTAGTTACAAAGAATGTCTCTTTTTCTTTTGACGGTTTGAAGAAATTTTTAAACTCATCTATTGTTTTTGACATAAACTCGACTTGTTTCATGGAATTATTAACGACTTTGTCAATACAAGCGGCGTCAAGCTCGCCGTATTCGCGGGCGTCATTGAGTTCATGGACAACGAGGCTTAGAATATTAAGTGGCTGCTTCCATTGGTGGGCAATTACCCCTATCATCTCGCCCATTGCGGCCATCTTTGACTGTTGAATTAATAGCTGTTCCTGTCGGCGAAGTTTCTCTTGAGCCAGCCTGCGCTCTGTGAGGTCACGAAAGATGCCTTGCATAATTTTCTTGCCATTAACCTCTATAAAACAGCCGGAGATCTCAACCGCAACCGTGCTGCCGTCTTTTCTTAATACCAGCGTTTCTGTACATTGCGGGGTATCTGTTTCAACGGAGCGCTGAATATCGGCAGAAATTAGATCAAGTTCAGGCTGCGGATGGATGTCCTTAACTTTCATTTGAAGGAGTTCCTGCTTGCTATATCCAAGCAGTTGTACCGCCTTCCTGTTAGCGTCTATCAGATTTCCCTCCGTGTCAGACCTCAAGATGGCGTCAGATGCGTTTTCCATCAACACCTGCGCAACCTTTTCAGACTCAAAAAGGGCGGTCTCTACACGTTTCTTTTCGGTAATATTTCTGATAATGCCTGCGCTGCCTAAACACTCATCGTCTTTACATCTGATAACGCCCAGCGTGCCTTCAGGCTCTGATGAGCGTTTATCAATGTCGAACTTGTATATGCCGTAGCTAGATACATCCGCAATGACCGACTTATCCGGCGTTGCTGTTTTGACGCGAACCTCAAGGTTGTAAGTCTTTCTTTCAACGCTTCTTCTTTCGTCAAAGAGCTTTGGAGACTCTGCCTGCCCTGTGTTCTTTCCAATAAACCGCGGCAAAACGGTCTCTCTGCTTATTCTCTGTGCATCATCAGGATTGAAAATTATGCTGAAATGCTTTCCTATCAGCTCCTCCGGCTCATGCCCATAATCGCGTATGCTGTCATTTATAAAGGTAAATCTGCCGTCAACGTCAACCTTATAGATTACATCAGGGATGGTTTGAACAAAAAACTTAAACATATTCTCTGATTCTTTAATCGTATGGGCTTGATCAATCAGCTCGTCGTTAAGTTTTTTCAGGGCTTCTTTGGATTCCATCATCTCTTGATATTGGCGCAGGGTGTTTTCATAAATGGCAAAGAGAAGATTGAATACCTTCTTGTAATTCGAGTAAATCGTATATGTTGTGTCTTTGTAGGTAACATCAAACCCCTCGCCCATGTCGTCGCACGGAATCATGATATTAATATAGAAGTCAATTTTAGAAATCAGATATTGCTCGTCATAGGGCTTTGTGATGTAATCATCGGACAGGGATTGAAGCCCTTCTATTATGTCTGCGATAGATCTCAGCTCGGTAAGCAGGATTACCGGTATACGCTTAATCGCCTCATTGCCCTTAATCTGGCGGCAAAGCTCATAGCCGTTCATCTGTGGCATAACAACATCGCTGACTACAACATCTGGCATATCGCTGAGGGCAAGCTCAAGGCCGCGCCTGCCATTGGGCGCGGTAATAACATCGTAGCCGTGCTTTGTGAGGGTACGCTTTAGCAGTGTCGCCTGTATTATTGAGTCTTCGACAACTAAAATCGTGCCTTTTTCAGACATGAAGCATCTCCCAAGCGTGTCATTTTATGATAAGCCAATAAGATTACCCAGAGGATAGTCTAACATAATAAATAGAAGCAGTAAAAGGCAGCATGGTGATACGCGCAGGGCAGACGCAATTTCAATTGCGTTTGCCCTGAATGTCATTTTGAGAAAATCTCTTTGAGAAACTCCTTCAACGCTATCCATGAGCGCTTGTCGGCCTTTTCGTTATAGGCCGCACCTTTTGAGTTATCTGTTCCGGCCTTTGGATTTGTAAAGGCGTGGACGGCGCTGCCATAGGAAGTCATATACCAGTCTGCCCCGGCACTGCGCATCTCGTTCTGAAACGCCTCGACATCCTCTTTGGTAACATATGGGTCGTCTGCGCCGTGAAGCGCCAGCACCTTGGCCTTTATCTTGCTTGTCTTAGGCTCCGGCGTATCGAGGCCGCCGTGAATGCTCACCGCACCGGCAAGATCTGCCCCGCTTCTGGCTAGTTCGAGCGACACCATACCGCCAAAACAATACCCCATCACCGCTATACGTCCCTTATCCACATAGTCCAACGTGCGCACGTAATCGAGGGCGGCAGCAATGCGCTTACGCATCAGCTCGCGGTTGCCCTTATACATGCCCGCGGTCTTGCCAGCCTCATCGGCGTTTTTCGGCCTCACGCCCTTGCCATAAATATCTGCCGCAAAGGCAACATAGCCAAGCTCTGCTATGCGTTGAGCCTGGTCCTTCGTAAACTCTCCGGCACCCATCCAGTCATGCACAATAATGACCGCCGGTGACTTCCCGATGTTCTTCTTGTTATAGCTTAGATAGCCGTCAAGTACCGTGTCGCCTTGTTTATACTCGACCGCTGTGCCTGTAATCACCCCAGTGTCAGAGTACGCCGTTGAGACTGCCAATAGCGCTATTGCCACGATTGTTAATATTGTTGCTTTAGACATTGTCTTTCCTCCCGATAGTTAGCAGTGTTCATATGACCATTGGCCTGTGTAGGCGGGCATCTTCAACGCCACCCTCAGCATTGCCATAAACTCTCTTCGCGAGATCTCGCGCGCCCCCAGAGATATCAGGTGCTGCGTTACCACCTGGCAGTCAATAAACATAAATCCCCACAGCCCAAGCTGCTTTACAAGGGCTGCAAGCGCCGCCTTAGAGGCGTTCGCCTTGAGTGCAAACATGGACTCGCCAAAAAAAGCCCGGCCAGTTGCCACGCCATAAAGCCCCCCTGCAAGCTGCCCATCCGACCAGCTCTCAACCGAATGCGCATAGCCTGCCTTGTGAAGCGCCGCATAGGCGGCAAGCATATCGTCGGTTATCCATGTGCCGTTGCTGTCTTTTCTTTTGACCGCCGCACAAAGTTCCACTACTTCAACAAACGCGCGGTCAAACGTTATCCCAAATTGCCCTCTGTTTATCGTCTGGCGCATACTCCTCGATAATTTGAACTCCTCTGGAAACAGCACCAGCCGTGGGTCAGGCGACCACCACAGAATGGGATGCTCTTTCATATACCACGGAAATATCCCCCTGCGATAGGCCATTAAAAGCCTTTCCACGCTGAGGTCGCCGCCTACGGCCAGCAGGCCGTCGTCTTCGGCTAATTCCGGAGGCGGAAAGCGCAGCTCTTCCGAAAGCGCAAAGACCGGCACTTCTTACCTGTCTTCCAGCGTTGTCTCGTATCTAAAGTCAATCTTGTCGGAATTCATGCCAATTGAAACCCTGCCGCCCTTTTGAAGCCTTCCAAAGAGTATCTCCTCAGAGAGGGCTGTCTTAATCTCTGTCTGAATAACTCTTGCCAGAGGGCGGGCGCCATAGCGCCTGTCATAGCCTTTTAAAGCAAGGTGCTTTCTCGTCTCATCTGAAATGGTTATCGTCACCTTCTTCTTATGGAGCTGCCCCATAAGTTCCCCAATGAACTTATCCACCACCATGAGCATTATCTCGTTATTTAGCGGGTTAAAGTGAATCGTGTCGTCAAGACGGTTTCTGAACTCAGGGCTGAACAGCCTGTTCAGGGCGTCTTTTCCCTTGGCGGCTGTGTCTTTGGTTCTGTCGCCAAAGCCGATTGCGTTTCTGTCCATCTCGGCAGAGCCTGCGTTTGAGGTCATAATGACGATGACGTTACGAAAGTCGGCCTTCTTCCCGTTATTGTCAGTAACAGTGGCGTAGTCCATTATCTGAAGCAGGATGTTAAAGACATCGGGATGCGCCTTTTCAATTTCGTCAAACAGGACGACGCAATATGGGGTCTTTCTGACGGCGTCTGAAAGAAGCCCGCCCTGGTCAAACCCTACATAGCCGGGGGGCGCTCCGATTAGCCTTGCAACCGTATGTTTTTCCATGTATTCGCTCATGTCAAAGCGCAGGAAAGCTATCCCAAGCGCCTCGGCCAACTGCTTTGTAATCTCTGTTTTCCCTACGCCCGTAGGGCCGGTAAAGAGGAATGACCCCGTTGGTTTGTCAATAGTGCCAAGCCCGGCGCGCGAGCGCTTAATAGCCGTAACAAGGGAGCTGATTGCGCTGTCCTGGCCAAAGACCTTGCTTTTAAGCTCTGCCTCCAGCGTTTTTAGTTTATCGGCCTCGCTCGTTGTAACGCTCCTGACGGGGATTTTGGCGATTTTTGAGACCACTCGTTCTATTTCAAGCGGGCCTACTGTGTGATGGCCTGGGGAGTTGAGTTTCAGATATGCCCCCGCCTCGTCAATTACGTCTATGGCCTTGTCGGGCAGGAATTTGTCGTTAATATATTTTGCTGCCAGTTCTGAGGCTGCCCTTAGCGCCTTTGACGTGTATTTTACATTATGGAAACTCTCGTAATGGGGTTTCAGCCCGTTTAGTATCTTATATGTCTCGTCAATTGAAGGCTCTGCCAGCTCTATCTTTTGAAACCGCCTTGAGAGCGCCCTGTCTTTGTCGAAATAATTCTTGTACTCTTCGTATGTGGTTGCCCCGATGCAGCGCAGCTTGCCGGAGTTAAGGGCAGGCTTCAGGATATTTGACGCATCCAGCGATCCGCCGCTTGTGGCGCCCGCCCCGATTACCGTATGGATTTCGTCTATGAACAGGACTGCGTCTCTCATCTTTTTCAACGCTTCAATTGTGGCCTTCAGGCGCGCCTCAAACTCGCCGCGAAACTTAGTGCCGGCTATCAGCCCGCCCATATCCAGAAGATAGAGCCTCATCTTTTTCAGCGACTCCGGCACTTCCTGCTGGTATATCTTAAGCGCCAGCCCCTCGACAATTGCGGTCTTGCCCACGCCCGGCTCTCCTACAAATACTGGATTGTTCTTCTTGCGTCTACTGAGAATCTGTATCATACGCGCTATCTCGGCGTCCCGGCCCACAATAGGGTCTATATCCCCTTTTGCGGCCCTCTCTATCAGGTTTACTGTAAATTGTTTCAGCGGCTGCCGCTGGGGCGCGCCGGAAGGGCCAGGGCCGCCGTCGTCTTCGTTTTCCGGGTGTTCCTCCTGAGCAGGGCTAACCTTTGATATCCCATGCGATATGAAGTTGAGGACATCCAATTTGGTGATATTTTCCTTTTTCAGAAAATATACCGCATAGGAATCTGTCTCGATAAAGATTGAGGCAAGCAGGTCTCCGGCGTCCACCTCTGTCTTGCCGGAGGACTGTATGTGCAGGAGCGCCCGCTGTAAAACCCTGTGAAAACCCACCGTCGGCTGCGGGAATTCGTCCTTGTCTTCAGACATTTTGGGGATCTTCTCTCCGAAAAAATCCCTCAGCATGAGCTTTAACTTATCAACGCTGCCGCCGCAGCTTGAAATGATTTCTATGCCTTTGTCGTCATGCAGCACTGCAAATAGTATATGCTCTATTGACAGATACTCGTGGCGCCTGCCCTTGGCCTCTCTGATTGTTGCCTCAAGGCTGATTTCAAGCTCTTTATTTATCATATTTTGCCCCATTTCGAGGTTACTGTTACTCCTCCTCCATCATGCACATCAGAGGAAAATCGTTTTTCTCGGCGAGTTGGCGCACCTGCACCACCTTTGTCTCGGCAATATCTCTGGTATAAACGCCGCACAGGCCGGAGCCCTGCTTATGTACGTGCAGCATTATCTGCGTGGCCTCGGCTGAGGTCTTGTGAAACACTGTCTCCAGCACGGTTACGACAAAATCCATGGTCGTGTAGTCGTCATTAAGCAGATAGACCTTGAACAAGGGCGGCAGCTTCAGCTTGCTTGCCGTCATCTCATCAAACATCTCTCTGAACTTCCGCTCAGCCATAGTTCTATTATTAAAGAAAAAGCAAAATTAAGTAAAGTGGTAAATTATAATGGCTAATCTGAATACATTCAGGCAGTGGGTTCAAACTCTATTGTTGAATTGTACAGAATGTATAGCCTGTATGCCCTCCTATTGATTTTACACCAATTATAGTTTTTTAGCGGTCTCCTTTTGGGAGGTTCATATGTTGTAGGCTCATCTTGTGTCAGCTGCCTTACTTCAGTATGTGAATAGTTATCAGGTAACGGATCATGGCATGGCGTTGCCATATTCTCATATTGGGCTGTTTTTACTGTGAACGAAAAACAGCCGTCTGTCAGCAGTCCCCGTTCACGCCTTCTTATATCTTCGGGGTTTGAAAACCTACTCCAATTGCAGGAAAAATCAGGGAAACGAATAACCGCTAAGTCAATTTTCCCAGTCTCTTTGTCTACTTCCGATAATCGGTAACCATGACAGAGCTTATCGTCGGACAAATAGTCAGATGGGGTATATTGGGGGGGAGTTTCACCGCTATTTATAGATATATTGGACGGCTTTTTTGATTGACTCATAGAAATTTAACTCGGTAATATCCTCTGAAATAATCATTTTTTTATTTATATTATCACCTACTATATACCCTGCCTCATAGTCATTATAAGCTTCGATGTTCAATGTTGCAGCTATCGAATCAAAGGCAATAAATACCCCCTCTTCCTTTGTAGCGGCAATTGTGTCTGGTACTATATTATATTTTTCAAAGATATGCTTGCAGATATCAAATGCCTTTTCTTTACTTGCCATATTGGGCGGCTCAATACCCTCTTCCGCCCAATGTGACGGAAAAACTATACCAAATATCCTTGATTTTATCTCATCGAGGACGCTCTCATCTCTGGCATCGCTGGTTGTAAACTGTTCTGCTACCGGCACACTCATAGTAATATTGTACTATTTTTCTATTTGGTATATCAATTGTGCCTGCCATGATATTGCCAGCCATTGATAAAACCTCCCCAATAATGCCAAAATAAGGGCGGTATGAAATACATTGTTCTGATAGGCGATGGCATGGCTGACACGCCTCTTGAGGCACTTGGCGGTTTGACGCCGCTGCAAAAGGCTGCCACTGCCAATATGGATGCCCTTGCATCAGGTGGAATTTGTGGAATGGTCAGGACTGTGCCTGATGGTTTTCCACCCGGTTCTGACGTTGCTAACCTGAGCATTCTTGGTTACGACCCGCGCAGCTACTACTCCGGCAGGGCGCCGCTTGAGGCGGCAAGCATGGGCATTCCTCTGGGAAACGACGACGCCGCGTTCAGGTGTAATCTCGTATGCCTTGATTTTCACCAAAAAGATACGCTGATGGCCGACTATAGCTCCGGGCACATAAGCACAGAGGAGGCCAAAGAATTAATCATCGCCGTAAATAGTGAATTATCCAACGATGACATCCGCTTTTATCCGGGCATAAGCTACCGGCATTTGATGGTTTGCAAAGGCGGCGATGTTGATATGTCCTGCACCCCGCCACACGATATATCCGGCAAGCCCATAGCGCCCTATCTGCCGCAGGGCAAAGGCGCAGATGTACTGCTAAGTCTTATACAGCGGTCACAGGCAGTTTTGAAGGCTCATCCCGTTAATATTGAAAGAACTAAGCGGGGAAAACCACCGGCAAACAGCATATGGCTCTGGGGACAGGGAAAACGCCCCGCTCTGCCGCTCTTTAGTGAAAAATACGGCATAGAGGGCGCCTTGATAAGTGCCGTTGACCTGACAAAAGGGCTTGGCGTGTGCGCCGGTCTGAAAATTATAAATGTCCCCGGGGCAACCGGCTACCTCGATACCAACTACACGGGAAAGGCGCGCTACGGCATCGCCTCTCTGAAAGACGGGGACTTTGTCTATATCCACATCGAGGCCCCTGACGAGGCCGGGCACTCCGGCAAACTTGATGACAAGATTCGCGCAATCGAGGACTTCGACTCCCTTGTCGTAGGCGAGGTTATGAGACTGCTAAAAGACGATGGCGATGATTACAAGATCCTTCTTATGCCCGACCATCCGACCCCAATAGCGCTGAAGACACACATCAATGCCCCCGTGCCATTTGTTATATATGACAGCCGAGCTGTCAGAACTAATAATAAAATCTCATACGATGAGCAGATTGCCTCAATGAAAGACGCTCTTTTCATTAACGAAGGCCATACCCTTATGAGTTATTTTATAAAAGGACAGCGCTAAACTCTTCCCGCATAGACCTCTAAAATGCAGTCAAAGCGTCATCGTTTTGTCTATTTCTGCCCCTTTAAGTTGATTGCAGCTCAGGCAAGAATCTTCGCGGCGTCTTTAGCAAAATATGTAAGTATCATGTCAGCCCCGGCGCGTTTAATTGAAATCAGGCACTCCATCATCACCTTTTCATAGTCAATCCAGCCGCACCTTGCCGCAGCGTGAACCATCGCGTATTCGCCGGATACATTATAGGCGGCTACGGGTACGTTAAACGCACGCTTTACGTCTGATATTACGTCAAGATAAGAGAGGGCGGGCTTCACCATCAGAATATCAGCCCCCTCTTCGATGTCTGCCGCGGCCTCTTTTATTGCCTCGCGGCGGTTAGCGGGGTCCATCTGATGTGATTTCCTGTCGCCAAAGGCGGGTGTTGACTCAGCGGCCTCTCGAAATGGCCCGTAAAAAGCCGATGCGTACTTAACGGCATAACTCATGATTGGCGTGGATGTAAAACCCTCTGAATCAAGTGCGGCTCTTATTGCCAGAACACGCCCGTCCATCATATCAGACGGCGCGGGCATATCAGCCCCTGCGCGTACATGAGAAGCTGCCGCCTTTGCAAGCAGTTCAAGGGTGGGGTCGTTGAGGATTTGCCCGTTTTCTAATATGCCGCAGTGCCCGTGGCTTGTGTACTCACAAAGACACACGTCGGTAATGACTAATAACTCCGGTACGGCATTTTTTATCTCTTTAACAGCCCGCTGGATAACCCCGTCAGGGTCATATGCGCCTGAGGCCTGTTCGTCCTTACGCTCAGGGATGCCAAATAGAATGACCGCCGGAATCCCTAATGAGTGTACTTCCTTTGCCGAGTTAGCAATGAGGTCAACAGATTCTGCAAAGCAGCCCGGCATGGACTGAATCTCCCTCTTGATATTCGCCCCAAAGGTAACAAACATGGGATATATAAGATTAGCCACAGAGAGCGAGGTCTCTCTGACCATCCCCCTAAGGACGGGATTATACCTAAGCCGCCGCGGCCGTAAAGCAGGAAACATAGTAGTTGATTTTAGATAAACCCAGGGGGAAAAAACAAGTGAAAAGGCAAATTTTACGGTTATAATCGGAATGGAGTATAATAGTATCTAAGAGGTATGTTTTACAAGAGACGAGGACAGGGTGGCGGGAAACATAAAGGTTAGGCTTTCACGCCACGCGATGAGTCATATGAAACTTTAACGGCATTAATATCGGTGAGATTAATGAAGCTATCGAATCACCCGATGACAGCCTTATAGAGGGGAATGATACCAAGTTGCAATCATAGAGGTAAAGAGATTTCCATAGTCCGTCATTCCG
>JAKOEO010000037.1:0-16258 GCA_022321325.1 Candidatus Magnetominusculus sp. LBB02
CCCCGTTAAGCAGCATAGATTTCGATATTGAAAAGGGTGACGACATTCCCATTGAGGAACGTTCATGGGATGAGGTGACAAATGTCTTTGGCCGCTGCGAAATTGCACCAAAAGGCGTCAAAGTAATAAACAGGGCGTTCGACATCACGCCCGCAAAGTATGTAACATTAATACTGACAGAAAAGGGCGCGTTTAAGCCGGAAGATATTCACACGCTGGCCCCTGATAAAGGTAGGAAGTTATGAATGCCGAGGGCATATTCAAACACTATGAAAAGGATTTGAGGCGCGTAGAGGCCGAAATCTCCAAAATATTCAAAAGCGATGTCGTGGTAATCCCGGACATAGGCAGACACCTGATAGGCGGCGGGGGCAAGCGGCTTCGTCCCATGTACCTGCTGATGTCCTCCGCACTCTGCGGCTACAGCGGCGACGCCAGGTATGTCTTTGCCGGAGTAATCGAGACAATTCACGCGGCCTCGCTCCTGCATGACGATGTTGTGGACGGGGCAGGCGTAAGACGCGGCAAGCCCACCTCCCATTCCATCTGGGGGGCGCAGGCAGTAATCCTTGTCGGCGATTTTCTCTACGCCAACTCGCTAAAAATGGCCGTAAGCCAACAGAATTTAACGACGATGGATGCGATTTCCAATGCGGTTGCAAGGATGTCCGAGGGTGAGATACTCCAATTGCAAAAAATAGCAGACCCTGAGATAACTGAAGAGGATTATCTGCGAATTGTCGAGGGCAAGACCGGCGCCCTGATCTCTGCCTCATGCAGGATAGGCGCAATCTTAGGCGGCCTTCCAGATAACAAGGTCAACGCAATGGCCAGCTATGGCTTAAAGAGCGGCACGGTCTTTCAGATTTACGACGATATCCTGGATTTCAAGGCGGACGAGGGAAACCTCGGCAAGAAACTTGGCAGAGACCTCCACGAGGGAAAGATTACCCTGCCGCTGATTTTTCTGCTTAAATCGGCGAACGCACAAGAAAAAGATGAGCTTACCGCCATTATAGACTCAACATCCGACGATGACACGCCCGATGGTGGCGGGCAAATAGAAAGGGATTTGCAGACAGTCCTCAAGTTGTTTAAGAAATACGACGTAATCGAGCAGACAATGGACAAGGCGAAGGAGATTGTTGCACAGGCCAAGGCCGAGCTTTCAGTCTTCGATGATTGCAAGGAGAGAGACGACCTTATCGTTATGGCCGACTACGCACTAACCAGAAACAAGTAGCAATGGGGAGCATGGAAAAGCCTTTAAGCAGCTTAACGCTTCTTGCAAAGCAGGCAGTTGAGGCATATGTAAAAAGCGGCAAGGCCATAGCGGCGCCGACTGACCCTAAAGAGAGCGAGATGAGAGAGCGCGCCGGCGTCTTTGTCTCTTTAAAAATAAGAGGTCAACTGCGGGGATGTATTGGCACCTTCGCCCCGACTACAGAAAATGCCGCTGCCGAAATAATCCGAAACGCCATAGCCGCCGCAACAGAAGACCCGCGCTTTCCACCAGTTGCCGTCGGCGAACTTGACGAAATAACATACTCTGTAGATATACTGTCACCGCCTGAGAAGGTTGACGATATATCTGAACTCGACTGCCACAGATACGGCGTAATCGTCACACAGGGCTATAGAAGGGGGCTGCTCCTTCCCGCACTGGAAGGCGTGGACAGCGTTGCCGACCAATTAAGGATAACAAAGTCAAAGGCCGGCATTGCTCCCGATGACAACAACGTGGAAATTCATCGCTTTGAAGTAAGGAGGTACAAATGACCGATAAGACAAAGCTGGAACTTGACCTCGAAGGCATAGATAAACCACATCAGTTGAAAATACTTAAAGACATCCCGCTTATAATATTAATAGTTGCAATGCTGGTTGGATGGTTTCTACTTCTGGTGGAACATGTCAACCACAATGTAACGAAAGCGCAGCTTGCCGGGATAACTGCAAAATACGAAGAGCTAAAGTCGCAGATGGACAACACGAGCATTCAACAGCGAAAAAACGCCGCAGCTCCACCGGCCAAACGACCCCTACTGCGATAAATGACACTCGCGGCAATGCACCCAGCGCCCTGTAACGTACCCGGCGCCGCAGTTTCCATTTAAGAAGGGCTAAGATGTAACTATGCCATTTTAATCATGAAACACACTCAAAGTCGTGAGCGAAAACTTTGTGAGGAAGTTTCTCGTCCCTTGTAGAAATCAACCCCCGTTTAACCTCTACAATAGATGGATTTGACGACCCGAAGCGTTCAATTAAATATCTGGCCGCATCGCCCGGATTTATGACGTCGCCACAGGTAAAGATATCTACGGCGGCGTAGTTATACTCCGGCCACGTATGAATGGACAGATGAGACTCGGCAATAATCACCATCCCGCTGATACCGAATGGGTTAAATTCATGGAAAGATACGTCTACAATCGTTGCGTTTGCTGCCTTTGCCGCACCGACCATCGCGTCGGTGACTTGCTGTACGTCAGAAATATAGCCTGGCTTACAATCCCTTAACTCTACTAAAAGATGAGTACCTAAAGCATGCAATTCCCTACCCTCCTAAAAGTGAAAAATCACGGGGAATCATATCCCACGTGGAATGAGATAGTACCTATAACGATATTGTTTTGTCAATAGTAAAATTCACATCGTGTCTGTCAAATAATAAATTAAGGCAGATTTGATTAGAATATCTCTGCGGGGAACTGCCCTCAGGGCGGGGCGCATGTTATAACATATAATAATATTTATATGTTGTGTTGACAATACAGTAATATATGATATATCATATCAATATATATTGATATAGGAGGATGTCATGGAGAGAGTTCTATTTGTTTGTATCCATAACAGCGCGCGCAGCCAGATGGCCGAGGCATTGTTAAACAGGCTTGCAGACGGCCGCTTTATTGCCGAGAGCGCCGGGCTTGAGCCGGGCGTCTTAAATCCCCTCGCAATTGAGGCGCTGCGGGAGATTGGCATTGATATTTCTGAGAAAAAAACCCGGAGCGTTCAGAGCTGCATCAACTCCGGCGTAACGTACGATTATGTGGTAACGGTCTGCGACGGGGCAAGCGCCGACCGCTGCCCTGTCTTCCCCGGCGGCGGGAAGAGGCTTCACTGGGGTTTTGACGACCCATCGGGCTTTACCGGCACGTTTGAGGAGAAACTCGATAAAACCAGACGGGTCAGAGACGACATACAGGCAAAGATAAAAGGGTGGCTAAATGGATAAGATGGTAAAGCTATTCAGCGCACTTTCAGATGAGACGAGGTTAAGGATAATCAAGCTGCTTGAGGCTGGACAGCGCTGTGTCTGCGACATTACGGCGGCACTTGATATGAGCCAGCCAAAGGTCTCCTTTCATCTTTCCATATTGAAAGAGGCCGGGTTGGTCAGCGACACAAAGGACGGCAAGTGGGTCTATTACAGGCTTGCTGAGGGCGACCTGTTCAGCAGATTCCTGCTCGTTTCCATTTGCGAGAAATACTCAAACGGCGATGACATAAGCCGGCTTGGAAATTCCTGTGAGATGAGGGCATGTAAATGAAAAAGAGACTATCGGCGTTGGACAGATATCTGACGCTTTGGATATTTTTGGCAATGGTTGTTGGAGTTGGGACGGGGTATTTTTTGCCATGGGTTAAAGAGCTGGCCGCCTCAATGCAGATAGGCACAACATCGCTGCCCATAGCGGCGGGGTTGATTCTTATGATGTACCCCCCGCTGGCAAAGGTAAGGTATGAGGAGCTGGGGCTGGTGTTTAAGAACAGGCGGGTACTTATCTTGTCTTTAGTTCAAAACTGGGCGATTGGGCCTGTTCTGATGTTTTTTCTTGCTATCTTGTTACTGAGGGATTTGCCTCACTATATGGTCGGCCTTATTATGATTGGCCTTGCGCGGTGCATTGCGATGGTAATTGTCTGGAATGATTTGGCCGAAGGAGACCCTGAGTATGCCGCAGGGCTGACGGCGTTTAACTCAATATTTCAGATTGTATTCTACCCGCTCTATGCCTACATATTTATTACAGTGCTTCCGGGCTGGTTTGGGCTTAAAGGGGCTGTGGTGGACATATCTGTGGCGCAGATAGCAAAGAGCGTCCTCATCTATTTAGGGATACCGTTTGCCGGCGGGTTTGCTACCAGATATATATTTTTACGGCTTAAAGGCCATGTTTGGTACAGCGAGAAATTTATACCGAGAATCAGCCCACTTACGCTGGTCTTTCTGCTTTTTACGATAGTGGTGATGTTTTCGTTAAAAGGGGATAAGATAATCACGCTTCCCTCAGATGTTGCGCGAATAGCGCTGCCGCTATTGATATATTTCGGCGTGATGTTTTTCATATCTTTCTATATGGGGATCAGATATAAGATAGAGTACAATAAGACGGCGTCGCTTTCGTTTACGGCGGCAAGCAATAACTTTGAGCTGGCGATTGCGGTTGCCGTTGCCGTGTTTGGGATAAACTCGCAGGAGGCATTTGCCGCCGTTATCGGGCCGCTTGTCGAGGTGCCGGTGATGGTTGGCATGGTGAGCGTTGCGCTGCAATTCAAAAAGAAATATTATTGAATATGGCAGTCAGGCTATTGGCGTTTCATAACGTTAATCAGCATTGCAACCGGGAAATTGTTGAACAACTCATGCACAGGCAAGCAGAGTTGTCCTGCGTGTTTCTTAGTCTCTAATGTCTCTGCGGTGAAGACATCGCGAAATATGTTGACATTGACATCGCCGGGTTGACCAGGCGATGGAACCACAACGTAGCTGTTTCCCCATAACTTTCTCTTCAGATGTAACTCGCCCTCCGCATCCATTATCCCGGCAACCAGGCGCGGCACTATAACAAGAACGATACTGTCGTTATAATGCCGTGCAAATGCGCAAATGCTCTTTGCATTGTCACCCGTTGTTTCCAGCGGCAAGTACTCCCCCTGTTCAAACAACTCCTTGTGGGTCTTCCTGAAATTAAGCGCCTTATATATCAGGTACATCTTTACTCTGCCGTCTTTTTTGTCCTTTGTCAGATTGGCGGCAAGCTGCAATTGCCCAATTTGTTGTTCAGCCTTTTTAATGTCCTGCAGCATGGCAGACCGCAGTCCATAATCCACAAGTCTTCTGTTGTCCGGGTCAACAAGGCTGAAGTCCCACAGCTCCGTGCCATGATAAAAATCCGGGACGCCTGTTGCCGTTATTTTCAGCAGCGCCTGAGACAACGAGTTAAACATGCCTAAATGTATAATCTTATCCTTAAACGGCAAAAAATTCTTGTTAAACTCCTTGTTTGTGCCAAGCAGAGCGTCTATAAAATTTGTTAAGGCGTTTTCATAATCGGTATCGGGGTTTATCCATGAGGAATTAACCTTGGCCTCTCTTACCGCTTTAATCATGTAATCCTTGATTCGCGTCTTAAACAAATCGCATTGGTCTGTCTGCTTCGCCACGTCAGTTAATTCTAACGGCCATGCGCCAAGCAGCGTTTGATAAAGAAGATATTCAACGTTTCGCCCTGGCAGCATCCTTGCGTCCACGGCTGTCTTGTGCTTTTCGTTTATTTTGGCTAATTTGAAGACAAGTTTTTTCCATTCCCTGGGAATCTCCGAAAGCACGTTTATCCGCGCCCTTGTATCCTCGCCTCTTTTTGTGTCGTGGGTTGAGGTCGTTATTAACGCAAAGGGTTGGCGTTTGCGGTTTTCCACGTTTCTTTTGTGAAATTCACTTAATGATGTGCCGAAATCATCCGGATGCCCGCCGACTTCGTTCAGGGAGGTCAGGCGGTTGTAGAGGTAAAAGGCCGTGTCTTCCATTCCCTTTGCCATTACAGGGCCTGTGATCTGTTGGAATTTCATCACAAAGCCTAGCCACCGCACCTTGTCCTCTTCAGCATACTCATCAGGGAAATTTAGCAGCAGCACATCTTTCAGGAAATCAAAAATAGTCGAACTTATTGATACGTTCTTCTTTTTTGCCCTCTCTACGGCATATTTTATATACCTGCGGTCTGTGTCCGTCACTTCGCCACATGATATATACGTCCTGTAAACAGGGAAATACGATACCACCTCTGTAATCGCCTTTATAAGGCTGTTTAATGTAAAATCCCTTGTGTGCCTGTCTACTACCGATATGTCCTTCAGATAATGAGCAAGCGTGTTTATCTCGCTTGACATGGTCGATTGGATTATCAGTTTCTTTTTCTCATACATAATATATCTAAAAGACAACCTCTTGCCCAACGGCGTATATGGCAGTCCGTTAATGGCCGGGTCATCATCTATCTCAATAAACGCCGAGTACAATGCGTCAAATTCAGCGGCATTTTCTGTCTCTATGAATATCCCGTTTACCGCGTTTAAAAAGGCATAACCTGTCGCCCCTGAAATCAACCAATGGGGGGGCATTGTCTCGTTTTTGGCAAATATCTTCTCGCCTACTATGTAAAACGCCTTATAGTTTGGGTCTGATTGGTATATAGCATTAATCTCATTGTTCAGCTTTAGCAGCAGCTCAGGGCTGTCAGCGATGGATTTCTCAAGCCCGGAGAGTTTTAACTCGACATAGCATCTCTTTTGAAGCCTTTGAAAGTATTCCACAGGATCAAACAGGCCATCGGGGTGGTCTATTCTCAAACCACTTACCTTGCCCTCTCTGATAAGGCGGAATATCAACTTGTGCGTCTCGTTAAAGACCTCTTCGTCTTCCATTCTGATGGCGGCAAGGTCGTTGATATCAAAAAATCTCCTATAATTTATCTCCTCGGTAGCAACGCGCCAGAAGGCCAGCCTGTACACCTGGTCTCTTAGCAGGCCGTCAAGCAAATCAAAACTCCTTGCGCTGCCTCTTACTCCATTAAAAATCGAGATGTTTGTATCAATGAATGCCTTGACCTCGGCAGATCTGTTATACAGGGCATTTAAGCGCTTTTTTATGATTTCCTTTTCGCGCGTACGTTCAATTATTTTATCTTTATCAGTCTCAAGGTATGGCGGCAGGTTGCTTATGGCCGTTATTATACTAAGAAACTCCATGAACTCAGTGTTAGTCTGCCCTAATGCCTGCTCTAATTTATTAATTTCATAGTTAAGTATGTTTCGATACGTAAACGGTCTCAGCGGGTATTTGTTGTCGTAATAGTAAACAAAAAAGGCGCCATCGTCAAAGGCTATCTGCAGTTCCTTGTTCTCTAATGTATGCCCATACTGGCTCCCTAAAACCGGAATAAGTATCTTATGCTCAAGGTCTTTATTTGAGGACATCCAGTTTATATCAAAAAAGTGGGCATACCGGGAACTCTCCCCATTTTCCAGCATGTCCATCCAATAAATGTTTTCAGCGGATGTTGCGCACATGTGGTTAGGCACTATGTCCATTATCTGGCCCATGCCGTATTTTTTCAACTCATTGATTAAAAGTTCATATTCGCCCTCGCCCCCTAACTCCTCGCTTATCAATGTGGGATTGACGATGTCATAGCCGTGGATGCTGCCGCGTTTTGCCTTCAAATACGGCGAGGCATATATGTCGCTTATCCCAAGGTCATGCAAATAGCTTACTATAGCGGCGGCGTCAGAAAACTTGAAATCCCCGCGCAGCTGTAACCGGTATGAAGATACCGGTATTCTTGGCTCTATAGCGTTGTCTTTGATAGTCATATCATCCGTGCCTATATAAGGTAAAGCTTAATCCAGTAACCGTAACCGGCTCATCAGGCAGCAGTATGTCAGGGGAAACCGTCCGCACTCCACCCCATGCGGCATCTGCGGAGTCGAAAATCTTTTCCCATACATCTGTCCCACACAGCGAAACGGCGGTTTGCACCGCGTCCTTATTGAAATTGAAAAGACACAACACACTTTCGGCGTCATCGTCTAGCCATCTCTTTATGGCGGCAATCTTCTTTCCTTCATGTCCTTCCACCTCCATGCGCGCTGTGTTAAGGGATGAGATGGCCGGAGTGTCTTTTCTTATCCTGATAAGCGCCTTGTAAAAATTCAGGAGCGTTTTGTGGCTGCCCTCATCACGTTTTTCCCAGTTCAGCTTAGAGCGCAGGAATGTGTCCTCGTCCTGAGGGTCTGGGGGGCTGCCCTTTTTTTGGAATTCTTTTAGTTCGCTTTTTCTGCCCTTTCTGACGCCGTTTATCAGGGCGTTGTCAGAAAAACTCACAAAATACTGAAATGGGGCGTCCTCGCCGTACTCCTCGCCCATAAACAGCATTGGGACAAATGGGGAGAGTATCACCGCCGCCGCCGCTAACTTAACGGCCTCAAAAGAGACCAGTGCGCCTAACCTCTGCCCCATCATCCTGTTTCCCACCTGGTCATGGTTTTGAGCACAGACAACGAACTGCCCCTTTGGCCTGTCCCCGGCGTAATTGCCGTGGCGGCGTTTTCTGAAGCCGGAGTAATTGCCCGAATATGCGTAACCCTCCCTAAGCGTCTTAACAAGATGGGCAATTTTGCCGAAATCCCGATAATAGCCCGAACTCTCGCCAGTTAGCAGCGTATGGAGGCTGTGGTGGTAGTCGTCTGACCACTGGGCGTCTATGCCGTAGCCGCCAAGGGCTGTATCTCTGATAAGCCTTGAGTCGTTGAGGTCGCTCTCAGCTATAAGGTAGTGTTTTTTTGGTTTAGAGTACATATCCACAGTCTCAGACAGATACTGCAAAAAAGGCGTCGCCACGAAATCAAAAATCGCGTGTACGGCATCCAGCCTCAGGGCGTCAATATGGTAGTAGTGCAGCCAGTAAATGGCATTTTCTACAAAAAATTGTCTAACCTCATCGCTTAACGGGCCATCGAAGTTTATTGCGTTTCCCCAGGGGCTCTTGTATTTGTCAGTAAAGTAATTGCCCATCCCCCACAGGTAATTTCCCTCCGGGCCGAGATGGTTATACACCACGTCAAGGATTACGGCGATACCTTTTTTATGACACTCGTTGACCAGTTTTTTCAGTCCCGCAGGGCCGCCATATGAGTTTTGAACGCCATAGGGATAGACGCCGTCGTAACCCCAGTTGCGGCTGCCGGGAAACTGGGCAACAGGCATCAGCTCAATTGCGTTGACGCCGAGGTCTGCCAAGTCGTCAAGCCGCTCAACTACCCCTTCAAATGTGCCGGCAGCGCTGAACGTCCCAACATGGAGTTCGTAGATTATCATATGGGAAAGTTCTATGCCGTGAAATAAGGCGTCAGCCCACGGGAAATCGTCGTGGCAGACTACCTGAGACGCCTCGTGTACGCCGTTAGGCTGATAGTGCGAGGCAGGGTCTGGAATTTCGCGGCCATTGTCCAGACGAAACATATATTGGGTCTCCGGCGGGATATCATCAAGCGTTATACGCCAGTATCCAATATCGTCCTTTTTATCAATGGCGATGTAGCGGTTCTCTCCATGCAGGCAGAGCTTTAACTCTACGGCCTTGAAGTTCGGTGCCCATAGGGAAAACCGGCATTTGCCGTTTCCTGTATAGATTGCCCCGTTATTTAATATGAGCGCTCCCATCCTCTATACCCCTTGTGATATTTAAAAGGCCCTTTATTCCTAACAACGGCACCTCTACCCATTCCGGACGGGATGACATCTCATAGCCCAGCTCATAGACAGCCTTTTCAAGGAGAAATATCATCAACAGATTCTCGAATCCGGTTCTACTGCCAGGAATAAAATCGCAGCCTTGCACTGTGGCGGCATAGGAACTTAGGAAAATGCCGCTTATATAAAAATACCATAAGTCAGCCCATGGAGTTAATTTGACAATATCCTGCCTAGCGAAAATAGGAGTTGTGAACAGGACGCTGTACGGGGCATAGTGAAGGGAACGAACCATGCTTGCCGCGTCTTTTAACGGGGATCTCTTTAGTCTCCTCTCGCTCAGGGTGCGCAGCGGCTCACCCTCGAAATCAATAATTACAAACTCATTGCCTCTTAACAGCACCTGCCCCAAATGGTAATCCCCATGGCAGCGCGTCCTTGTTGACGCTATCTTCATATCAACTATCTGTTTAAATATTTTCAGGACTTCTTTTTCATAATTCAGAACGATCGACGCCTCATCTTTAACAGCTTGAGGCAGGAGTTTCAGATTTTTCCTGAGAAGCTCAAAATTCCTCCTGGCCAGTGTCCGCATTGACTGGTAGAGTGAGCGCTGATAGAGGGTGCTGAAAGGCTCAGGGGTAAAGTCGGGATTGTTGTTATGCATGGACAGGGTAAGGTGCATAGATGCTGTAGTTTTGCCAAGCTGGGCTGCCATTTCGATAAATCTGACCCCTATGAATTCGCGCAGAACTCCGTCAGAAGTATCTGCGGCAACATCGAGCATGCTCTTGGGCAATGCCTTTATTTCACTTATATCAATTTTTGAGGACAGGATATTTTCAAAAAATCTTTTGATATTTCCTGTGGCATAGTTCCATGCGTCGCCTTCATTTTGCACGTAGGCCTGGAGGTTGGCCATAAATATTGTTTCCTTGCTGTCGGTCTGCCTGTACTCTATGCAGCCCTTATAAGTGGGTATGTTGTGACAGACAGGGCAGTCGCCGCCCTTTTCAAAGATAAAACGAACCAGCTCTATGTCTGGATTTATACCCTCGTCGAGCTTTCTAAAGAGTTTCAGGACAAGTTTATTCTCGTATAACAGGGCGCTGTTGCTCTGGTCGGCTTTGAGCACTTTTGAGGATTCGATGTTGTCGAATTCGCTGTCGTCGTGAGTCGGCAGCCTTCCTTGTATGCCCGATGCCTGCCCTCTCGGTTTTATCCTTCTTTCAAAGTCGCCTCTTAACAGTCCTCTGATGCCCTTAATGGATTTTCTGCCAATTATAAATGACAGCAGAGCCAGCCTGAATTGAATGTTATACGTGGCGTCATAAAATATGCCCTCGCCACTCTGGGTTTTCACATGTGCTATTACAGTAAAAGGGAAATCTTTCAGTATTTTTTCAGCTTCTGGCGCCGCGGCGTAAGCGATTGGCAGCATGTACATCTCTGGCAGGCCGCTATAATATGAGACATTAACTATTAATATATGAGCGGCAGTGCCCGGCAGGGCAAATACAATATCCTCGGTAATTTCCACGCCCTGAATCTTTCCCGACTTGCCGGCAAACCACCTGCATGTGGACAAATAAAGCGGCAATATCTCTTTTTCAAGCGCCTTTTTATCATTGATATAGAGCGCCTCACCAACGTTAGATTTTAAATTTATTGATTTGACCTTGCTTATGTGAGCCTTTTTTGCCGCCACCTGCTCATCCTTTAAAAGAAACCAGAAAAAATCGTGAAAACTCAGTGTAAACACATAGGGGGTTTCCCTGATAATGGGAAACTTGTTTCCACTAAAAACCTCCTCTGGCAACATCCCCGCGTACTTGGACAAATCAAGTTCCACCGATTGAGAAAATCTTGACAGGTTTACAACAACCAGCACAGTCTCCCCATCGTAATGCCGCGTAAATGCAATGACCTTGGAATTATTTGTGCTGACAAAGCCGATGTTTCCGCGGCAGAGGGATTTCAGCTTCTTTCGCACGGCAATCAGCTGCTTAATCCACCATAACAGGGAAGAGGGGTTTCTCTGCTGGTTTTCAACGTTAATCACTTCGTAGTGGTATTCGGGGTCTATGATAGTCGGCAGGTAGAGTTTTTGCGGGTTTACGACAGAAAAGCCTGCGTTTCTCTGGGCGGACCACTGCATAGGAGTTCTGACGCCGTCGCGGTCGCCAAGGTAGTAGTTATCTCCCATTCCCAGCTCATCTCCATAGTAGATTACCGGAGTGCCGGGAAAAGACATAAGCAGTATGTTCATCAGCTCAATCTTGCGCCTGTTATTTCCCATCAGGGGGGCAAGACGCCTGCGTATGCCGAGGTTTATTCTCATCTCGGAGTCTCTGGCATAGACCTTGTACATGTAGTCGCGCTCTTCGTCAGTTACCATCTCAAGGGTCAGCTCATCGTGGTTTCTCAGAAATATAACCCATTGGCATGAGTCGTGAATTGCCGGCGTCTGCTCCATAATATCTATCAGCGGAAATCTGTCTTCCATCTGAATGGCCATAAACATGCGGGGCATCAGGGGGAAGTGAAAGGCCATGTGGCAGGAGTTGCCGTTGCCGAAATAAGCAGCCGAGTCCTCGGGCCACTGATTGGCCTCCGCCAGAAGCATCTTGCCGGTGTATTTTTTATCTATATGTTTTCTAAGTTTTTTCAGGAAGTCATGCGTTTCTTTGAGGTTTTCACAGTTGGTGCCTTCGCGCTCGAAAAGATATGGAACGGCGTCGAGCCTCAGGCCGTCCACGCCCATATCCAGCCAAAACTCGACCACTTTGAACATGGCCCTCTGCACGTCGGGGCTGTCGAAATTCAGGTCGGGCTGATGGGAGTAAAATCTGTGCCAGTAGTAGGACCTTGCCACTGGGTCCCATGCCCAGTTGGACGCCTCAAAGTCTTTGAAAATAATCCTCGCGTCTTTGTACTTATCTGGATTATCGCTCCAGACGTAGAAATTACGCTTTGATGTGCCCGCAGGTTCCCTTCTGGCCTCTTGAAACCATGTGTGTTTGTCCGATGTGTGATTCATAATAAGCTCAATTATTACGCTGATGTCTCTTTTGTGCGCCTCGTGCAGAAAAATCTTGAAATCCTTCATTGTGCCGTAGTTCGGATGTACATCGAAATAATCCGATATATCGTAGCCGTCGTCTTTTAATGGGGATGGGAAAAAAGGCAGCAGCCATACAGCGGTAATCCCCAACCACTGAAGGTATTCCAACTTCTCGGTAAGCCCTTTAAAATCGCCAATCCCATCACTGACGCCGTCATAAAAGGCCTTTACGTGCAACTCATAAATTATCGCATCCTTGTACCATAGCGGGTCATTGTTGAAAGTAGTTTTAGCTGCCACTTGCCCCCTCTTGTGTTCGATTGCCGAGATTTAACCACACGCTTTAGCCTATGATATTAAGTATACCATATCTTTCGATGTTTAAATGCTGTGCCGATATTTTGATAGACAACGCAGCCGTGAAATAGACGGCAAGGCCGAATATTCCTAAGAAAAAGGCAGCGATAAGATCATATACGTCGCACAGGCGGCGTGTTCTTAGCATTACGTTTTGCAGAAAAGCCATCAGAAAGGTTAGACTATCGCCTCTGATAGAATCTATTGAAGCTGTTTGTCATAAAGACTCATGAGATATGTTTGAAGATGATAACTAATGGATTAACCAATGATGCTGCCACAGGGCAGGGCGGCCTGGACATAGATTTAAAAGGCGGAGGCTCGGCCGTACTGCTCATTCACGGCCTTACGGGAAGCCCGTTTGAACTCAAGTATCTGGCCAGAAAGCTCCACAAGGTCGGCTTTTCTGTGCGGGCTCCTCTTTTGGCAGGCCATGCCTCGACCCTCAAAGAACTGCGCGCAACCACATGGCAGGACTGGTACGCCTGCGCCCTACGTGCCTTTGACCAGTTGTGCCAGAGCCACGACAGCGTCTTTATCGGCGGCCTGTGCATGGGTTCAGTGCTGGCCCTGTACATAGCCATAGAAAGGCAGGAAAGTGTTAGCGGCCTGTCGCTCATGTCCACAACACTTTTCTTTGACGGCTGGAGTATTCCCTGGTACAGGCGGCTGCTGCCCATAGCCTACCATACGCCCATTGAAAACTTTTTCTCTTTCAAAGAACGCCATCCCTACGGCATCAAAAACGAGGTCATGAGAAGATGGGTCTTAGAGCTTATGAAAGAAAAACGCATAGCCTACAGCAGCGTGCCGCTAAAGAGCGTCCATGAACTACAAAAGCTAAGCGATAAAGTCAAACAGGAAGCTCATCGCGTAAAATCTCCGGCACTCATTCTCCACTCTGTAGAGGACGACATAGCAAGCATAAAAAATGTCCGCTTCATAGAACGCCATATTGCCTCCACAGCCCTTCGCACCGTGCTTCTTCACGACTGCTACCATATGGTGACCATAGACAACCAAAGGAGCATTGTTGAAAAAGAGACGATTGATTTCTTTGCGAGTCTTCTATGAGCGGCCGTTTGCGGGCATCACTGAGGATTATCGGCAAGGTTTAGTTTTTTCCGATAGAAGATGTCCAACATTTCCATGTCATAGGCATTTACGCTCATGCCGGCATCGGCAACTACAGCCTGGCCGTTTATGGCGCTTGAGCGGCAGCTTAATAAAAACGCTATAACATCGGCGATTTCCTTTGTGTCTAATGACCTTTTCCTAAACGTAAGGTTTTCGGCATAGAGGGCTAATTTCATATATTGCGGCAGCCCGGCGGCAGCCGATGTCCTTAACATACCGGCAGACACCACATTGAATCTGATATTAGAAAACTGGCTGAATGACTGCGCCAGATATACCGCCGATGACTCCAATGCGGCCTTTGCGGCGGCCATATAGCTGTAGTTTGCAAGGGCTATTTTAGTAAACGGCACTGAAAGCGTAACGACAGAGGCGTCACGGTCAAACAAATCTTTAAACGCGTTGGCCAAACTTATCAGAGAATAACATGAACAATCTATCGCCTGAAGAAAACTCTTCTTGCTTGTCTGATGAAAGGGCTTAAATCCCTCAGAGAAGTCAGCATATGCTATGGAATGCAGCATCCCGTCAATTTTCGGATATAAGCGGCTGACATCTTCACAAAGGGAGTCAATCTCATCCTGATTCTCAACGTTACAGACAAAGATATCTGAGTCAGATATGAACCTCTCCGCCTTTTCCTTTATCGCATTGTCTTTGACCGCATAGACGCAGCGCGCCCCCTGTGAAAGAAGGCACTCTGCCGCGTGATACGCTATGCTCTTTTTATTATACAGCCCGCATATGAGAAATGTCTTATTTTCTAATTGCAGAAAACTCATCCTAGCCCAATTTCGCCTCAAGGAAATCAAGGGAATGCTTCATGTCCTTCAGGTTTGTCAATTCAGTATCTTTTATCTCTATGCTATATCTTTTCTGGAGGGCCATAACCACATCCAAAAAATCCAGGCTGTCCATCTCTATAATATCGCTAAACGGCGTGTCTGTGTCCTGAAGGCCGGAACAGTCCGCCTCAGGCATAACCTCCTGTATGATTTCTATTATGGTCTGCATGATATGGTCTCTTGTCATATTCCTGCTCTACCCTCTTAATTTATTCATATTTTTTTATAATCACCGCTGAATTTATGCCAAGCATCCCAAAAGAGTTGTTTAGAATGTATCTTATATTATCAGATTTGATGGGTTTATTTCTCACGATATTTTTGATTAAGCACTCTTCGTCGAGATTGTCCAGATTTAATGTATGATGAACAAGGCCGTCACTAAACGACGGCAGTTCGCCTGCAAGCTCAAGGGCGCCCGCCGCCCCCATCGTATGCCCAATATAACTCTTCGTGTTGGTTATATGGACATTGCCGTCATCTCCAAATACGCTATGAATCGCCATGCCCTCCATCTTGTCGCCTATTGACGTTGACGTGGCATGTGAATTGATTATATTGATATCATGAGGTTGTATTGCCGCCATATGGAGAGCCTTCGAGATACACTGCGACTGCCTCTGCCAGTCGGGAACTACTCGGCTTGTGGCGTCCGTATTTATAGCATAGCCTGCCAACTCGCCATATATCGCGGCATTTCCTGACAGGGCGTCCTCTAACCGTTGCAGCGTAAACAGGCAGCCGCCCTCTGCGACAACTACACCGTTTCTGTCTTTATCAAACGGCCTGCACGCCTTGTGCGGTTCGCTGTGAAAGGCAAGCGCCCTTTCATTTTTGAAGCTCGCGTAAATCAGAAATCCCCTTATGCTTTCTGACACCCCGCCGCATAGCGCAACATCAACCTCTCCCAGCATAAGCATTTGAGCGCCATGTATAATGCCAACGTTGCCGGCGGCGCACGCAGCGCCCAACGTGTAATGCGGCCCTGTTATTCCAAGATTAAGGGCGATCTCCCCGGCGGGATTGCTCGATATAGCCCTTGGATTTAAGAGATGCGATACATATCGCGGATTATAATCGTAGTCCTTTATGTTGAGCAGCTCATCCAACGTCTCAGCGCCGCCATGTTCGGTAATGCCAACATATATGCCCATGCGTGACTTATCAAATTGAGCCAGATTAATTTTAGAGTCGTTTATTGCCTCATGCGCGCAGTATATCCCTATGGACGCAGCCCTTGTGCCGCGTTTTCTTTCTTTGTCGGATTGGTACTTAGTGTCGTCAAAGTTACACACGCCCGCTAAGACATCC
>JAKOEO010000037.1:17265-17958 GCA_022321325.1 Candidatus Magnetominusculus sp. LBB02
CCCCTGAGCCGGTTAATAAACCCTCCGGGGCGGTAAATCAACGCTGTACCAACTGCGGAAATGAATTCTTCTCTGACCCTGATGACAGCGGCATATTGTGCAAATCATGCGTTGAAAATCCCCTTCAGTTAATCAAACATGATGACGGCGACAGCACGATAAGCATAAATGGATATAAGATAATAAGGGAACTCGGCAAAGGCGGCATGGGCGCCGTGTATCTGGCCGAGCAGGCAGGCACGGGGCATCAGGTAGCCCTGAAGGTCATGCTCTCAAACGCCGCCGTTAATGACCGCTCAAGGGATATGTTCCTGCGGGAGGTGGAAAACACCAAACACCTAAAGCATCGCAATGTCGTAGGGCTTCTTGACTATGGAAACTCACAGGGCACGTTTTACTTTACGCTGGAGTACTGCGAAGGCGGAAGCGTAGACAGGTTAATGGTAAAACAAGGCGGAAAGCTCCCGGTTGACGATGCCACTCATTTAATACTTCAGGCGCTTGACGGGTTGATGTATGCCCATAATATAGAAATACCTAATGTAAAACTCTCAGATGGCCGGGTAATTACGATAAACGGCCTTGTGCACAGAGATATTAAACCCTCGAATATATTTTATACCGATACGGCAGAGGGGCGTGTGGCGAAGATTGCCGATTTTGGACTTGGCAAGGCATTTGACGCAGCCGGCC
>JAKOEO010000037.1:18058-31454 GCA_022321325.1 Candidatus Magnetominusculus sp. LBB02
TTCCAAAGGGTTTGGCAGACGTAATAGACGCGGCCTTAATTGACCGGCCTGAGATAACGTTTAAGACTGCCGAGGCGTTGAAGCGCGCCCTGGAAGCTGCGCTGTGAACAAGGACATTATCTCTTCCGGCCTGACTGACCAGGGACATGTCAGAAAGAGAAATGAAGACAGCCTGATGGTTGACGACGACTATGGGTTGTATATTGTATCTGACGGCATGGGCGGTCATGCGGCCGGGGATATGGCCTCAAAGACGGTAGTGGAAGTGCTGCCGGCTTTGCTTCGCAGAAATCTTAAAAACGCAACCGATCTGCAGTCGCCTCAGGTTGAACAGGGGATAACGCTTGCCTTTACCGAGTTAAACGAACAGGTACGTTTGCTGAGCAAGTCAAAGCCGGGCATGTCCGGCATGGGGGCAACCGTAGTGCTGGCCTTGTTCAAAGGCGACCAGGCTCTCATTGCCCACATGGGAGACAGCCGCGCATACTTGCTAAGAGGCGGTACCTTTGCCCAGATGACCACAGACCACTCAGTCGTTCAGGTGCTTATAGATTCCGGAGAGATAACATCCTCACAGGCAGCAAAACACCCCGCAAGGGGGAAGATAACCCGCTGCATAGGGGTTTCAGGCGAGGTAATACCTGATATTCAGGTAAGAAAGACATTTCCGGGCGATAAATTTCTGTTATGCAGCGACGGACTTACCGGCTTGGTTGACGATAACGCAATTTTAAAAATTCTGAACAAGCACGCCGATCTGGCGGCGGCATGCCGGGAGCTGGTCAATGCCGCCAACATTGCCGGAGGCATAGATAACATTACCGTAGTGTTAGTTGAGCGAAAGACCGGCCAGCCTAAAGGGCACGCGCATGAAGAAGACCTCGGCTCTATGGAGACAGTAGAGTTTGCCGGCAGCTCGACAGGTTTTGGCGGCGCGCCCATAGCGGCAGAGGATACGGCCAGGCATGAACCATACGCTTTTGTTGTTGATCTCGATAAGCAGCCGTCTGATTTTTGTATGCCAATCAAGCGGCCGTCTTTTTCAATAGGAAGAAACCCGGACAGCGACCTTGTCTTAAAGTTGGACAAAACTATATCGCGGAAACACTGCGTGATAAAGGCTGTGGAAGGGGCTTTGGTTATTGAGGATGCCAATAGCAGAAATGGGACATATCTCAACGGGCACCGTTTGAAAGGGGCGCAGCCGCTTCCGGTGCCGTCGTGGATTGCCTTAGGCAGGACGCGTCTGGGCGTTATACCATCGCCAGAGGGCGCTCAGGCAGACAGCCTGTTTGATGACGCATATGCCTCAGAGGGAAGCATTCTAATCCCGCCAAGCGAGTTTTTTGAGGAGCGCACAGAGGCGCTGCTCGTTGTTGACCTCGTAGGGTCAACCAAGATTGTAAAGCAGGGAGATACGCATCTGGTCAAGATAATATCCGCTATCGGGCAAATGCTTGACAAGGCCCTTCAGCAGGAAAAAAACCCCTTTCTGAAATGCACGGGAGACGGTTTCTTTGCCACATTTGGGACGGCAGACAGCGCTATGTCGGCGGCGTTGAAACTCTCGCCTGGCGTACAGCGCTACATAAAGGTTCCCGTTCAGATAAGCGTGGCGCTGCACTGGGGACCGGTACGCCTCACTGCCGAGGGCGAGCGCACGGGCAGAAACGCGCACGCCGTATTCTCAGTTGAAGATCTGCGCCACAAACACGAGAAGGTTAACTCTTTTTTGGTAAACTCTAACAGGCGCGAACTTATTCTTATGACTGAGAGCTTTTGGAACACATTGAATCCCTCCCTGAAAGCTAAGGCAATGCCTATAGGCTCATATAATCTGAAGGGTTTAGAAGAAACTGAAGCCATATACTACTGGTACGCGCCATCTAACGAAAAAGCAATGTGATCTGTAAACTCTTAACTCTGACTTAGGCGAAGGGAGCAAATGACAATACTGACAGCGTGTTCCAATTGCGGAGCTAAATATAGCGTGTCCGCCTCGTTTGCGGGCAAATCGGCAAAGTGCAAAAAATGCGGAACAATGTTTCGCATTGAAAAAGCCGAACAAGTGAGCGCCGCAACGCCGCCCAGTTTAATGAAGGAGCGCAATTCCAACGACTGGGGCATAGGGGATGTTATACTCAACCTCTATGAGATTACCGGATTTTTAGGCGAAGGCGGCATGGGCAAGGTATTTAAAGTTCGCCACAGGGGCTGGAACGTTGACCTTGCGGTGAAAAGCCCGAAACCATCCGAGCTAACGCGCTCAGGCGGCGCCAAGGCCTTTCAGGCTGAGGCGGAGACATGGGTCAACCTCGGCCTTCACCCGCACATTGTAAGCTGCTACTATGTCAGAGAGCTTGACGGCATTCCCCGCGTATTTGCCGAATATGTCAACGGGGGAAATTTAAACGACTGGATACACGAAGGCAAATTAACCGAGCTTGAAAAAATCATAGACGCCTCTATTCAAATTGCATGGGGTCTTCAGTATGCGCACGAAAAAGGTCTGGTCCACAGAGATATGAAACCGGCAAACATAATGATGACCGCAGAGGGAACGGCGAAGGTTACGGACTTTGGCCTTGCAAAGGCCGTATCTCAGGATCACGAAGGCAGGGTGATGGAAGACACTACCGATAAGGGGAACTTTGTCCAATCGGGCATGACTCCCGCCTTTTGTTCCCCGGAGCAGGCCGACAGAGGATCTTTGACGCTGAAAACAGATATATGGTCGTGGGCTGTATCAATAATGGTAATGTTTACAGGCGAGGTGACCTGGCCCTCAGGCACAGTTGCCGCCGAGGCGCTGCAGTGCTATATTGACGCTATTGATGACAACCCGCACCCATCCCTTCCCCCAATGCCGCCTCAGATTGCAAAGCTCTTGCAGGACTGCCTCAACCTTGACCCGGCTCTGCGTCCTGACTCTATGCAGAGTATCGCAGACACTTTAGCCGGAATATATCAGGAGATAACATCAACGCCCTATCCAAGACAAAAACCGCAGGCAAACAGCGCCACAGCCGACAGCCTGAACAACAGGGCAGTCTCGCTCCTTGACTTAGGCAGAGACGAGGAGGCTGAAAGGCTTTGGCAGGAGGCATTAAAGGTACAGCCTCATCACCCTCAGTCCTCATACAACCTTGGCCTTATCCACTGGAGAGGCGCCAGGATAACCGACGATATATTAATCAGAGAGCTTGAGGAGGTTCAGCGTTCTCACAGGGACGACTGGACGCCCGAGTATCTGCTTGCCCTTGTACACACAGAAAGAAATGATTGTGTATCAGCCATAAAATATCTTGAGAATATTATAGCGACATTTGGTCATATAGAGGAGGTGGCGGCGGCACTGGCTTTTGTGCAGGAAGAGCTGCCAGCCTCAAGAAGGCTGATGAGGACTTTCTCCGGCCACACAGCGCCGGTTACGTCGGTTAGTTTAAGCCATGACGGGCGCCTTGCCCTTACGGGCAGTATGGACAAAAAACTCAAACTCTGGGATACGGCAACCGCACAGTGTATTATGACATTGGTAGGCCACAACGGAGGCGTTTTATCTGTCGCCCTCACCAGCGACGCCAGATTCGCCATATCCGGCAGCGCTGACAAAAGCGTTCGTGTCTGGAACATATCTACCGGCATCTCAATGAGCAATTTCAGAGGACATGCAGACGATGTCACTGCGGTATATCTCAGCCCCGACGGCAAGTATCCCGTCTCGGGCAGCGCGGATGAGACGATAAAACTATGGGATATCAGCTCTGGCAACTACCTGAGGTCTTTTGCCGGCCACAGGGGGGCAATTACATCTGTTGCGCTTACAAACGATGGGCAGTATGTGGTATCGGGAAGTCTCGACTGCACAATAAGAATTTGGAATGTCCAGGCGCTGAAATGTGTGCATGTGTTTAAGGAACACGCAGTGCCGGTTAACTCAAGCTGCTTAAGTAAAGACGGTAGTTATCTGATAGCCGCCTGTGCGGACAACACACTGCGGCTATGGGATTTTCGCAATAGAAAGTATCAAAAGTCTGTCTCGGGACATGTTGAGAGCGTGCTGTCTGTGGTGCTGAGCTGGAACTCGCGCTATGCCCTGTCGGGCGGTCAGGACAAGACAGTACGATTTTGGGATTTGTCTTCCAGGCGCTGTCTGCGTACGTTCGATGGGTATAACACGCCGGTGAGCGCTGTTCATATGTCAATAAGCGGCAAATTCTTTGCGTCAAACGGTGCCGGAAACAACTGCCTGTTCTGGGAGCTTCAGAGCGAGAAAGACAGCTATAGCGCCCCGATGATGCTTTCGCTTGTGTTAAAAAGCGAGACAGCCTTTTCAGCAATGGCGGCATATACCAATGAACTGTCCCTTGCCGGGCAGACTATGCAGTCGGGGGACTACGTCAAGGCAGCCGGGCATGTGCGAAAGGCGCGTTCTCAAAAGGGCTACAGCAGAATGGTTGAAGCAGTTGACATGTGGAGCCGGCTTTACAGCATATTTCCGCACAAGAATCTCGCCGGTGGATGGGAGACCTCTACATATCATGGCCACGATGGCGCGGTGATGTCAGTATGTTTTGACAGTGCCGGCAGATTTGTACTCTCCGGCGGCATTGATAAAACGCTGCGGTTACAGGAAATCGAATCAAAGGGCGCTGCAATAGTTTTTAAGGGGCATTTCGAGGGGGTAAAATCTGTCTGTCTGAGCGCTGACGCCTCTGTTGCCCTCTCCGGCGGCATTGATAAGACTGTACGCTTATGGGAGACTTCAAAAGGACGCGTGATTAAGACGCTTAAAGGCCATAACGGGCGGGTTAACGCCGTTTGCATTACGGATGACGGCAGCCTTGCAGTCTCCGCAAGCGATGACAAGACGGTCAAGGTGTGGGATTTATCGTCAGGCAGTTGTTTAAAGACATTCAGCGAACACACAGCCGCCGTCCGAACTGTTGCGCTAAGCATGGACAACAGAATGCTCCTGTCTGCCGGCGATGATTGTTTAATAAAACAGTGCGAGATGACTACTGTGGACTTCCTCGGCCTTTTAGGCACATTCAGCGGCCACAGCGCACCTGTTAATTCCATAGCGATAAGTTTAAATGGCCGCTACGCCGTCTCCGGAAGCGACGACAACACGGTAAAAATATGGGACATATCCTCAGGGCAATGTCTCAAAGACCTGCAAGGGCATACGGCGCGGGTAACGTCAGTGGCGTTTACCACAGACGTGCAGTATGTTATATCGGGAAGTTTTGACGGTACATTCAGGATTTGGAGCGCATCAACGGGGCAGTGCCTGAGGATTTTTAAGGGCCATGTGGTTGGCGTAACCGCGGTATCTATCAGCATGGATGGGCGATATGCAGTCTCGGCTTACGAGGACGGCACGATGAAGGTCTGGGTGCTGGACTGGGAACTCATAGCCAGAAATGAGCAGCAATGGGATGATGGCGCTACTTTATTAGTTGATAAATTCCTGGTTGCCCATACGCCTCATATACAGGGTACTCTTTCAAGGCGCGGTTCGCCGGACGTATCAGACGGTACTTTAGACCAACTTATTCATATGCTTGGCTGTGCGGGCTATGGCAGGTTTGATCACAAGCAAATACGTAAGGAACTGGGAAGAGCGGGCGGCAAAAGATAATTTGCGGAGGCTGCCGTTAAATAATTATCTCTTCGCCCTCGACGGCGGCTGAAATCTTTTTAATCCCCGAATGTCCGGTAGCTGCGTAATACTCCCGTGTCTGTTTAACAATCTCGTCAATCTGGTCGTCTGACCGTGTAGGCTCATGGTGGAACATGACAAGCTCCTTAGCGCCCGCCTTCATGGCAAGGTCAAGTACCTGCAGGTTTGAGCTGTGTCCCCAGCCGACCTTTGTCGGGTACTCGGCGTCAGTGTACTGGGCATCGGCAATGAGCAGGTCGCAGTCTTTGACAAATTCGATGTTTCTGTCGTTTTGCTCTTTGACAATCATGGTTATCTCATCCACCTCAGTCTCATCCATAGCGGCGCTGGCCATAAAGTTATAGTATGGCTCATTGTCCCCCGTATAGACCATGCTCTTAGCCCCCTCGGTTACCCTGTAGGCATAGCAGGTGACAGGGTGGTTCATGAGTTTGGATGTGATTTTCAGGCCGCCTATCTCAACAGTCTCCTCTTTGAGGTCAACGTATTTGATGCGTGCCTGAAGCTCGTCTGAGTTTACGGGGAAATATGAATAGACCATCTGCTGGGCCATAATCTGCTGAAGGCTCTTGTCAAAATGCGGAGGTCCGTAGATACGAATTACGCGGTTTGGAATATAAGCCGGGACAAAAAACGGGAAGCCGTGAATATGGTCCCAATGCGTGTGCGAGAGGAACAGGTGAATCTCCACCGACGGCATACCGGCAAGTTTTAAGCCAAGCGTTCGTATGCCGGTACCGGCCTCAAAAATGACAACCGTGCCGTCATCGGCGTCAAGCCCAATGCAGGAGGTGTTTCCGCCATAACGGACGGTCTCCTTGCCGGGCGTTGGAATTGAACCCCTCACGCCCCAAAATTTCACTTTCATGTACTTAGGATACACTAAATAACGAAAAAAATACTATAAGAAAAATTATCCGATTGAGCAGGACGCCGAATCGCAAACACTTCGATTAAGGAGATAAGGACAGACCTGCCAATAATAGATTATTTAACTAAACCATAACATCTTCTTAATACAATTGTAACAATCAAATTGATATAATGTCTGTATGGCTTAACAGACGTTTAAAAATTACCACCACAGGAGGAAACAAGATGAGAAGTTTGCAGGCGTTATTAGTCATGCTTGTTATGTTAGCAGGCACGTATTCTTTTGCCGAGGAGTCAATAAGGATAGACGGTTCAACGACGGTGCTGCCGATTGCGCAAAAATCCGCCGAGGACTTCAACAAGAAACACCCTGAGATTAAGGTATCAGTTACGGGAAGCGGCTCAGGCAATGGAATAAAGGCCCTTATGGACGGCACAACCGATATAGCGACCAGCTCGCGCGAGGCAAAGGAAAAAGAAATCGCAGCCGCTAAGGCAAAAGGCATTGAGATGAAACCGTTTACGGTGGCCTATGACGGCATAGTGCCGGTGGTGCATCCATCAATGAAAATTGACAAGATTACAATGGAGCAGCTTAAGGATATCTACAACGGCAAGATAAAGAGCTGGAGCGAGGTAGGCGGGCCAAACAGGCCGATAACCGTCGTATCAAGAGACACAAGCTCCGGCACGTATGAGGTGTGGGAGGAGAAGGTGTTAAAAGAAGACCGCGTTCGCGCCGACGCCCTGCTTGTCGCCTCAAACGGCCAGGCCGTTCAGACGGTGGCCCAGAATCCATTCGCCATAGGCTATGTAGGCATTGGATACATGGACAAGTCTGTTAAATCCCTTCTGGTAGGCGGTATAAAAGACAGCCCCGATACCGTAAGAAACGGCACATGGCCGATAGCGCGCGGCCTTTACATGTACACAAAAGGCAAGCCTGCGGGCAATGTCGCCAAATACATAGAGTTCGTTCTGTCAAAAGAGGGACAGGACATTGTCAACACAGAGAAATTCGTAAGCCTCAAGTAGGGAAATCTCTTAAGGAGGAGGGTTTTAAAACTGAAGCTGCACTGGAAAAAACAGGAGAAGATTACAGAGACAATCCTCAAGATAGTGGGCTTTGTTTCTGTAGTAGTGCTTCTGATGATAGCCTTCTTCCTCTTTAAAGAGTCGTTTAAGATCTTCTATACAATAGGGACGATTAAAGTTATCACCGGTACACAGTGGTATCCCACAGCCGTCGTGCCGAGCTTCGGCATGCTGCCTCTTATCATGGGGACTATCAGCACGACCATGTTGACAGCGCTCTTTGCTATTCCGCTGGGACTTGCAACGGCCATATACATTGCAGAGATAGCCTCGCACAGGATAAAGGAATTTCTCAAGCCTATCATTGAGATGCTGGCCAGTTTTCCCTCTGTTGTGTTTGGTTTTTTTGGCATGGTGGTGATTGCCCCGATTCTTACCACATGGCTTTCGCCATTGTTATCAGACAAACTTCCAACGCTTATCAGGGGCACCGGCATCCCGTTTTTCTCTACAACCGCTGCCGATTTTTGCTATGACAAACTGTTCATAGCCTCCGGGCTAAACATGTTCACCGCGTCAGTCATGCTGATGGCCAAGGCTTTACCCGTCATTGCCAGCATTGCCGAGGACTCAATCGCCTCTGTGCCGAGGACTTTCAGAGAGGCGTCATACGCAATAGGCGCTACGAAGTGGGATACTATAAGGCATGTTGTCATCCCTTCTTCCATGTCCGGAATCAGTGTTGCGATTATATTGGGATTTGCTACAATAGTAGGGGAGACGATGATAGTGTTGATGGCAGCCGGTGGGGCGGCCATAATTCCACACTGGATATTTGACGCAGTGAGACCGATGCCTGCCGCCATAGCAGCTGAAATGGCCGAGGCCCCGTATCGCTCAATGCACTACCACGCGCTGTTTGCAGTTGGGGTGTTATTATTTGCGTTTAATTTTATCCTTAGCCTGATATCGGATTTTGTGTCTAAGCGTTTCAGAAAGATAAAGTTAGGAGAGAAACTATGAAAGGCTCCCCTATAGATATTAAGAGGCCCATAGTGCCGCTGCGAAAGGCTGGGGCCGCCATCAGGGGCAATCTTATTCTTTCCATTATAAGCGCCCTGGGTTACACTGGCGCGGTAGTCTTATTTGTCGTCATGGCTTTTGTAGTCTATAACGGCGTTGGCGTGCTCAGCTGGGATTTTGTAACAAAAAATCCTACGGACGCTATGACCTCAGGCGGCATACTGCCGGCTATCTTAGGCAGCGCCCTTTTGACACTGTTATGTATGGTCGTGGTGCTTCCCATAGGCATAATGACCGCGGTATTTTTGACAGAGTATTCTAAGCCCGGCACGGTGCTAAAGCTGGTAAACATGTCCATATACACGCTGGCAGGGGTGCCGTCTGTGGTGTACGGGCTTTTTGGGCTTGCTGTATTTGTAATAGTATTTAAGTGCGGGATGAGTTTAATTGCGGGTTCTCTGACCCTTGCAATAATGGTGCTGCCGTATATAATATCCACATCCGAGGAGGCCATAAAGGCGGTGCCGCAGAGTTTTCGGGAGGCCTCGCTTGCCATTGGGGCAACTAAACTGCATACCATAATCAAGGTAGTGCTGCCCTTGTCAATGCCGGGAATCCTGACAGGGGCTATGATTGGCACTGCAAAGGTCTCCGGGGAGACCGCCCCGATTATGTTTACGGCCGCGGCATTTTTTACGACAGGGCTGCCTCGTTCTCTCTTTGAGCCGGTAATGGCGCTGCCATATCACATATATGTACTGGCAACTGCCGGGACGCATATAGAGAAGACCAGGCCGATTCAATACGGCACGGCGCTGACGTTGATTGTGCTTGTGCTGGGGATGAACTTTGTAGGGATAATAATCCGCTCCAGAGAAAGGAGAAAAAAGGCGTGGTAATCGAGGGTTTAAAAACACCGGGGGAGATATAGATGCCGCTAAGGAATAACGAGCTTTTCAATCTGAGAGATGATATTTTAAAAATGGCCTCTATGGTAGAAACGGCACTTGACGGCGCTATAAAGTCTCTTCTGAATATGGATACGGCGCTTGCCCAAACTGTGTCGCGTAACGACCACTTTGTAAACGCCTTGGATGTGCATATAGACGAGGCGTGCATTGTGCTGATAGCCCTGCGCCAGCCGGTAGCTAAAGACCTCCGCTTTTTGACGACTGCAATGAAGATTACCACAGACCTTGAAAGAATGGCGGACAATGCCGTAAACATTGCAAACAGGGTGATTGAGCTTCCGTCGGAACTTCCAGCCTTTATGCTTGTCGACATTCCAAAGATGAGGGACATTGCCATAGGCATGTTGACAGACGCTGTGGCGTCCTTTTTGAGTGGCGACACACAGCTTGCCATGGATGTCATTACAAGAGACCAGATGCTTGATTCGTTAAACGAAAAGCTGCTAAACGAATTGATTGAGCTGATGACAAAGGACAATTCATTGATAATACCGGCGGCAAAACTAAGCTCCATATCGAGATACATAGAGAGAATCGGCGACCACGCAACAAACATAGCCGAAATGGTTATTTACATGATAGAAGGCCAAATGGTCAGACACATGAAGGGAAACTATCCCCCGGGCAATTGACACAACTCTTCAGTTAAGGGTAGACTATTACCATGCAAACTCTTACAATTGAACGTGATTTTGATTTAACTGAGATAATTAACGGGGAGGAAGTTGTGGGGCCAAGTCCTTTTGGCAGACATCAGGTCATAAGTGAGAATCTTTACGACATCATACGCCATTATGTCAAAAAAAACAAGTTAGGCAGATTACACTATTCCCCGCTTGACGTTATCTTTGAGGAAGGGATTAACAGGGTTCAGCCAGACCTTCTATTTATCAGGAAAGAGAATATGGCCATTGAGCAGGACTGGATAAGGGGCGTGCCGGATATGGTATGTGAGATTATATCACCTGGGACTTATGAAAGGGATATGGTAGTGAAACGAGCTATTTACGAAAAGTACAGGGTGCCGGAGTATTGGATAGTTTTGCCGGAATTACAGGCTATTGAGGTGCTAACCATAGAAAACGACAGATATAAGACACACTCCATTGCCGAGATTGAGGGCGTCGTTACGTCTAAGGCCATCAATGGACTGCAGGTCAATATCAAAGATGTATTTGAGGTCTGATGGCTTAATTAAGCCACCTGCTGCATGACAACTCAATGTAATAGAACTCTGCATTCTTCCTTGACTGCTCTTAGGTCTAAGCATCATGTTCCTTTTTTACTCATCTGCTTTGCCCTTATAGCGGCAGCTTTAGCCGGTTGCAGCCGGACGGCGTCAAATCAGGTTCAGGGCTATGTGGAGGGGGAGTTTGTTTATATCGCGTCGCCGGTTGCTGGAATGCTTGATGCCCTGCATGTAAAGCGCGGCGAAGAGGTCAAGGCAGGACAACCGCTATTTGAGCTTGAGAGTTCACAGGAAAGGGCGGCGGTGGATGAGGCGGGGCGGCGTGTGGAGCAGGCGCGGGCGAATTTAAAGGACTCGACAAAGGGGAAGCGCCCCACGGAGATTGATTCCTTAGAGGCGCAGCTTAGGCAGGCGCGCTCTGCTGTGGCATTTTCTGAAAAAGAATTTGAGCGGCAGAAAAAAATGATGCAGAGCCCCGGCGTGACCTCAGAACAGGAGCTTGACAGGGCACGTTTAGCTCACGCTCAGGACATGCAGCGGGTGGCGCAGTTTGAGGCCGAGCTAAAGACCGCGAAGCTTGGCTTGCGCGTTGACCAAGTAGCGGCGGCACAGGCTAACGTACTGGCAACAGAGGCAGCGCTTGCGAGGGCGCAGTGGGAACTTTCTCAAAAGACACAGGCAGCCCCTACGGCGGCCCTGGTGTTTGACAGGCTTTACAGGCAGGGGGAGTGGGTCTCTGCAAACAAGCCGGTTGTGGTGCTGCTTCCAGCGCAAAATATAAAGGTTCGCGCGTTTGTGCCGCAGGCAATGCTGACGGCAATTCAGCCCGGCAGCCGTGTACAGGTCTTAGTTGACGGGATCAAGAGTCCTCTTTCCGGCACGGTGAGTTTCATTTCGCCTCAGGCGGAGTACACCCCGCCCGTTATCTACAGCAAAGACAGCCGGGCCAAGATGGTTTTCATGATTGAGGCGGTCTTTACGCCCGATGAGGCAGTGAAGCTGCATCCTGGACAACCCGTTGACGTGCTGATTGGTTTTTAACAGATGCCTGATGACCTCGCTATAAATGTCAAGGGCATGACCAAGAGCTTCGGCGGCCGCATGGCCGTAAATCACATAGACCTTGAGGTTGCCAAAGGGGAAATCTGCGGTTTTCTCGGCCCAAACGGAAGCGGCAAGACGACATTTATTCGTATGCTCTGCGGCCTGCTTAGCGCCGACGAGGGAGCGGGCAGCGTCCTTGGCTACGATGTGAGGACACAAAGCGAACAGATAAAGTGCGAGGTTGGATATATGACCCAGCGGTTCACGTTTTACGATGACCTGAGTATTGCGGAGAATCTCGATTTCGTTGCACGCATGTACGCCATAGATAACCGCCGCAAGGCCGTAGCGCAAAGCATTGAGCAGCTTGGGCTTCAGATGCGGGCTGACCAGCTTGCAGGTGAACTTTCCGGCGGGTGGAAGCAGCGCCTTGCCCTTGCCGCCTGTATGCTTCACCGCCCCAAGCTGCTGCTGCTCGATGAGCCGACAGCCGGTGTTGACCCGCGCGCGCGGCGCGACTTCTGGGAGGAAATTCACCGCCTTGCCGGGCAGGGGCTTACATTTCTCATAACAACGCACTACATGGACGAGGCCGAACGATGCCATCGTCTGACGTTTATCTCCGGCGGCAATCTTCTTACCCACGGCACAGCGGCCGAGGTCATAGAAAGCTCCAACCTGACGACATGGTCAGTAAGCGGGCCGAGTTTATTTGAACTTGCCGAGCTGCTAAGGCCGCGCCCCGGCGTGGCTCAGGCCGTCAGCTTTGGCAGAGAGCTTCATGTAAGCGGAGATGACAACGCCCTGCTTGAGCTTGCCATTGCCCCATTTCGTACTGAGTCTTACGTCTGGCGGCAGGTCAGCTCCAGCCTTGAGGATGTGTTCATTCATCTTATGAACGGCAAGGTATCATCATGAAGATTAAGATGGGCTTTTCGCCTGGACGTTTTCGCGCCATGATTATCAAGGAGTTTATTCAGATGAGGCGCGATAGGATGACATTTGGCATGATGGTCGGCATTCCTATTATGCAGCTTATGCTGTTTGGTTTTGCCATCAATTCTGATCCGAAACACCTGCCGACGGCAGTGTTGCTTGCAGATAGCGGGCCTCAGGCACGCACGCTGCTCTATGCACTTGCCAACAGCGATTATCTTGACTTTGTCAGGCAGGTGAGGACTGAACAGGAGGCACATGACGCCCTTGCGCGAGGGGAGGTGCAGTTTGTCGTCAATATACCGGAGAATTTCTCAAGAGAACTTCTCAGAGGCGGCAGGCCGGCTATACTTGTCGAGGCTGACGCCTCCGACCCAGCGGCAACAAGCAACGCCCTGTCAGCCATGCGCACGCTAATTACAACCGCCTTCCAGAACGATTTCAAAGGCCCGCTTGCCTTTTTGGCCCCTGCAGCCGCCCCTATAGACCTACACATACATGCGCTTTATAACCCGGAGGCCAACACACAGTACAACACCGTGCCGGGCCTCCTGGGGGTTGTCCTCACTATGACCATGATTACGATTACCTCGCTTGCAATCACGCGCGAGCGCGAGTCAGGCACGATGGAGAATCTCC
>JAKOEO010000037.1:31464-35061 GCA_022321325.1 Candidatus Magnetominusculus sp. LBB02
ATTACCTCGCTTGCAATCACGCGCGAGCGCGAGTCAGGCACGATGGAGAATCTCCTTTCCATGCCCACGCGCCCTCTTGAGGTGCTTATTGGCAAGATAATTCCATACATCTTTGTGGGCTACGTTCAGGTGTCGCTCTTGCTTTTTGCGGCACGTTTTATTTTCCATGTGCCGATGGCTGGAAGCCTTGCCCTCTTGCTTGGGGTAGCTCTGATCTTCATTGCAGCGAATTTGGCGGTGGGAATCACCTTTTCCACTATTGCTAAAAACCAGCGGCAGGCTATGCAGATGGGGATGTTTTTCTTTCTGCCAAGCATAATGCTGTCGGGATTCATGTTCCCATTCAGGGGTATGCCGGGATGGGCGCAGGCAATAGGAGAGATACTGCCGCTTACACATTTTTTGCGCATAGTGCGCGGCGTCCTGCTTAAAGGAAATGGGTTTGACGAGGTCGGCAGGCAGCTATGGCAAATCGCGCTGTTTGGCGCACTGGCAATTATAATAGGCGTAAAGCGTTACCGCAGGACGTTGGATTAACCCTATGAAAACACTGAGACGCCTCCTGTTGATTGCCGTCGGCCTCATCGTCTTTTGCGCCTGCACCGTTGGGCCAAACTACAAAAGGCCGGATGTATCGCAGATAACGCCTGATGACTGGCGCTGGAAAACCGCTGAGCCAAAGGATACAGTTCCAAAGGGAAACTGGTGGGCAGTTTTTAATGACCCTGTGCTTGATGAGATAGAGACCTATGCCGTTACCGGCAGCCAAAACCTTCAGGCGGCTGTGGCGCGAGTTGATAGGGCGCGCGCTGCCGCTGCCATGAGCCGGAGCCAGTTTTTCCCGGAGCTTTCCCTCTCTCCCTTATTCAAGAGTGAGCTTACCTCGGCAAGCCAGCCATTGCCCATTCATCTGCCGCCGCCTATGAAGTTATCCTCTGTACATCAGAACACATTGAGCGTCCCGCTTGATTTAAGTTATGAAGTAGATTTATGGGGCCGGGTTGCCCGCTCATTTGAGGCGAAACAGGCCGAGGCCGAGGCGGCTGTGGCGGATTATCAAAATGTACTGCTTACCCTGACGGGTGATGTTGCGGTTGATTATTTCATAGTTCGGTCGCTGGAGCGCGAGGCAGAGGCGCTCGGGCAAACGATAGAAAGGCGCAAAGAATCCGTCAGAATTCTGAATGCCCGTTTCCGGGCCGGCGCTATTTCAGAGGTTGAGCCAAGCCGCGCACAGACTGAACTATCCACTGCCGAGGCAGACCTTGCTGACATAACGCGCCAGAGGGCGGAGACTGTCAACGCCCTTGCCCTGCTTTGTGGCAAACCTGCCGGTTCATTTGAAATTGCAGAGCACACTGCAGCCGCCCAGCCGCCGCAAGTGCCTGCCGGGCTGCCCTCGACGCTTCTGGAGCGGCGTCCTGATATAGCCATTGCAGAGCGTCTGCTGGCTGCTAAGAGCGCTCAGATTGGCGTGGCCGCATCTGGATATTTTCCCGTTCTTAGCCTTACTGGACGGGCTGGATACTTATCAGACGAGGCTGATAGGTTGTTCTCGATTAACAGCGGGGTTTGGTCGTTTGGACCAAATATTATTATGCCGTTATTCAATGCCGGTAAAACAGCGGCTAATGTAAAACAGGCCGAGGCGGCATATATGGAGGCCCTGGCGCTTTATCGCCAAGCCGTGCTTACTGCCTTTAAGGAGGTTGAAGATTCTCTGGCGCAAGTCGTTCAGCGAAACGAACAGGCCGCTTCTGTGGCAAAGGCTGCGGTCTCTGCCAGACATGCGGCAGGGCTGCTTAAAGTCAGATACGAACATGGCGCACTCAGTCGGCTGGATGTGCTGGATGCGGAGCATCAGGCTCTCATACAGGAGCGCGCACTGGCAAAACTGGAGGGCCAGCGTTTCGTTGCAAGCGTGCGGCTGATAAAAGCCCTGGGCGGCGGCTGGTAAGAGCAGCAGATTGGCGCAGCCGACGCTGTATTGGTCGTGTATTAATATCGTCTAAATATTGTATATTAGTCTGGAGTAAATATAGCTGAGGAGGCCGGCAGATGAGCAAGCCGTTTTCAATAGGAGTGGACTTGGGAGGTACTAACCTTAGGGTGGCGGTAGTCTCAAGGGAAGGGGAGATTGTTGACAGGATAACGGTATCGTCAACCGGCAATGTCATTGACAGCCTTACGGCGGCCATAGAGCGGTTGTTCTCAGATAAAATTAACGGTATTGGGCTTGCCGTTGCCGGTCTGACCGATGGAAAAAAGATATTGTCTTCTCCAAATCTGCCTATATTAAAAGAAATAGATCTTGTAAGTGTATTGGAAGGCCGTTTTAATACGCCGGTGTATCTTGGCAACGACGCCTCTGCGGCCACCTTGGGCGAGAGTGTTGCGGGGGCCGGGAAGGATTTTAACACATTTGTGATGTTGACGCTTGGGACGGGGATTGGCGGCGGTGTGGTCTATAATCGGAAACTGCTCAATATTGCCGGAGAGCTGGGGCATATAGTGGTTGAGCCTGGGGGACGGTTATGTGGCTGTGGCGGCAGGGGATGTCTTGAGGCATATGCCTCGGCAAGGGCGATGTCAATGGCCGCTATGGAGGCAATTGATCTTAAAAGAGAGACTATGATGACACTGGATAAAAATGGCAGGATAATGCCTGAAGACATTTATAAATATGCTGCAGACGGCGACCCGCTTGCAACAGAAATATTCAAAAACGCTGGATTTTATCTGGGCCTTGGCATCGCGAACTATATAAACATATTCGGCCCTGACGCTATAATCCTGACAGGGGGGCTGATAGGCGCATGGGACATATATGTGAAGAAGGCAATAAAGACGGCGGCAGCCGCTGCATTCAAAGAGTTATTTGCAAAAACGGCCATCATACCATCGAAGCTCGCAGGGGACGCCGGCATAGTGGGAGCCGCAGAGCTGACATACTGTTAGCCGGCAGCGCGTCCTCAGTGTCTGCGGCGAAGCCGTATAGCTGCTCTATCGCCCCCGCAGTATTCCCCCTATCTTTTCACAGCTATATCGTCACGTCTATATCGCCTATTCTATCGAACCAGTCAGCTTATAGTGTTTAATGCAGAGGTTGGTATATTTAGACGTCGTGTTTCTCAGTCTGTCAACCAGCGCCCTTAGGATTATTCGAAAATCCTCAGAGGTCTTATTTATCTCTTCGTCCAGATAGTCCTTGTCGAAAAGTCCTACCTTTACCTGACCTATGGCCACAGCGGAGGCTGATCGGGGCTGTCTGTCAATGAGGCTCATATGCCCGAAGATATCCCCTTTTTCCAGTTCTGTTATAGTTATATACACATTTTCGACTTTTACCTTTATGGCCACCTGGCCGGACATTATCACGTAGGTGCCTTCGCCATGCGTACCCTCTTTGATTATTGACTGCCCGTCTTCATAGGTCTCTGTTACTGCTATCTTTTTCATTGCCGCCCCCTTAATAAATGCTATCTGATAGATTATAACTGAATACCGCTATTTCTTTCCATTAATTATATTGAATATCTATATCTCCCCTCCATCAGCCTCAAACCAAATGGACACGGTGATGGCAGCAGGGGTGGA
>JAKOEO010000038.1:0-11043 GCA_022321325.1 Candidatus Magnetominusculus sp. LBB02
CTTTCTTCTTCAGCTCGTTGCCCGCCCTTAACTGCCCATACGCCGGATACTCTATTGCATAGTCAATGACCGCCTCTTCTATCTCCGCTGCTACTCTGTTCTTCAACAATGGCTTCTTTCTTGATATCTCCTGAAGACCTTCCTCTCCGTACTGGTCATAGAGCTTCCTGAATCGATTATAGTTATTTCCGGCGTGGTTCCGACAAGAGCGTTGCAAGGTCTGTCTCCACCCCGCCAGAATAACCGTGTTAATTTATAAATGAGTTATACACCAGTTTGTCCGATTAAGTTGTTGCTATTGCAAATTAAAGACAGTGCATGTTGGATCACCGCTGCTTGCGTTTATATGGCGGTGAGTTTCTATCGTCAGCAGAGTCGTACGACCCAACGATAGGGACATTTACCGCAGGATGTGGCATGAACTATTTAGTGTCCACTATTGACATCACTGCTCAGAGAGCCGTTGCCACTACAATTGACATTCTATGCCGCGAAATATTATATTTATCCAGTGGACTCAGTACGGAAGAAAAAGGTTGTGAAGGTAATATGGGCTGGTCTTTTGACTGGCTTTATTGGCGGCCTTGTCTTGTTTTTTTTAATGTTTCCCATTGGGATTGTGCTGCATATAATGGGGATAAAGGTGCTTGCCGCCATCTCTAAGGGCGGGATTTTCCCTCTGCGATACACGCTGGTCTCTATGCAGATACTTGTCTCTGTCATCGGCGTCGGGTATTTCACATGGAAGGAGTTTTACAGGAAAAGTTGACGAAACTGGTGTAATTTATATATTGTACCCATTAGATGTTTAGATGAGTAACTAAATTATTGGAGGCTTTGCATGAGAAATTATTTGATATATCTTTTCACAACGGCGCTCTTGTTTATAACGGTTTCAGCAGGCGCTGAACAGCCTGTCAAACCTCAACACACAGGGACTATCCCCACTGAAAACGCCATACGCATAGGCATGGGCAAAAACACCGTTATTGAATTTCAGGACCCTGACTGCCCTTTCAGCCGCAGGTTCTCCGCATATATGAGCAGAAGGCAGGATGTTACCCGCTATATATTTCTCATCCCCGCAACAGGCATTCACCCTGACGCAATGGAAAAGGCCAAATTCATACTCTGTTCAAAAAACAGCCCGCAGACATTTATAGATGTTATGAACGGCAAATATGACAAGGAGAAACACACTGCTTGTAAAGACGAAACGGTAGAAAAAATCCTCAAAGAACATAAGACGATAGCAGATAATCTTGGCGCCTCAGCCACGCCCTACTCTATCATAAACGGCACCTATGTGCTTGGCGCAGATATCGAGAAGATTGAAGGGTTGCTTGGCCCGGCCAGATAGCTGCGCTGCGTCTTCATATACCGGCGGCGTCAGCTATTTTTAAATACCGGCGGCGTCAGCCCTTTCTGAAACCTTTCTAATATTGGCGATTAGCATCAACCCTATGCCGCAGGTAAGGGCAGTATCGGCCACGTTAAATGCCGGCCAGTGATGAGAAAAGACGTAGAAATCGAGGAAATCCACAACTGCGCCTGTCATAATCCTGTCCGCCATATTCCCAGCCGCACCTGCCAGTATCAGTGACAGCGCGAAGCGGTCCTTCTTGCCATATATCAGAAGGCCGGATATCCCTGCCAACACGACAATGCTTATCGCGATAAAGGGCATATTGCCCCAGCCTCGAAACATCCCAAAGGCCGCCCCCTTGTTTCGTGCGCTCACTATGTTAAAAAACGATGTTACCGGGATAGAGCCATAAAGCGGCATATTATTCATTACATAGTATTTCGTGAGCTGGTCGGCCGCGAATACCGCTAGGGCGATAAGGAAGTATTTCTTTGCCGAGGGGTTTAGTGTCATGCCTGCTTCAGGACATTGTAACACTTATGGCAGACCTCAGGCTCGTCAGGGAAACTTCCCACCGTAGTGCTATAGTTCCAGCAGCGCCCGCACTTGTCACCATCTGCCCTGCTGATAACGGCCTCCATCCCATTGTCCATGCCATCATCCTTCTTCAGCTCGACATTAGATACAATGAACATTGTCGGCAACTGCAACTCATAAGGTTTTAACCGTTCGTAAACTTTTTCGCTGGCATTGAGCGTTACTTTGGCCTCAAGGGAATTGCCGATGACCTTGTTCTGGCGCGCTGTCTCGAGCGCCATATTTACAAGACGTCTGTCTTCAATAATGTCGTCAAAGCGTCTGCCAAGCTCGTCGTCTATAAGCCCTTCGTCTGCCACGGGAAATGCACTTAGAAAGACACTCTCTTCATTTACCATTTTACTGCGCTTCAGAGACTGCCAAACTTCCTCAGCGGTAAACGAAAGAACTGGGGCCATAAGCCCAGTAATGGCTAACAGAACCTGCCTCATCGTCCACTGCGCTGCCTTTCGTTCTGCCGAGTTTCTCGCCGCAGTGTAAACCCTGTCCTTAATGATATCCAGATAAAATGCGCTCATATCCACTATGCAAAAATTATAAAGGATGTGAAAGACCTCATGAAAATCAAAACTATTGTATGCCTTCGTGACGTTTTTAATCAGGCGCTCGCGTCGGCCCATCGCCCATCTGTCAAGCTCCGTAAGCGAATCTCCCGGTTCATAGTCAGCCTCAAGTCCGCTGATATTGCCAAGCAGGAAGCGGCATGTGTTGCGAATCTTTCTATACGCCTCTGTAAGGCGCTGGAGGATTTCCTTCGATACTCTGACGTCGAATTTGTAGTCCTCGGAGGCCGTCCAAAGCCTTAAAATCTCTGCGCCGTTTTGCTTTATGATGTCATCAGGGGCAACTACATTGCCAAGCGATTTAGACATCTTCTTGCCCTTGCCGTCAACTACAAAACCGTGCGTGAGGACTGTCTTAAATGGCGCGGCGCCGCGCACTGCCATCGCGGCAAGCAGCGAACTTTGAAACCAGCCCCTGTGCTGGTCGCTGCCTTCAAGGTACATATCAGCAGGCCACGTCAGATTAGCCCGGCGCTCAAGCACCGCGGCCTGACTAACGCCTGAGTCAAACCATACGTCCAGTATATCCTTCTCTTTTTTGAATGTACTGACGCCGCATTTCTTGCATTTATAACCGGCGGCAAGAAGCTCCTCAGGCTCAAGCGTAAACCACACGTCAGAGCCATGTTCTCTGAATCTTGCCACGGTTTTACTAAGCACATCATCATCTAATACGGCCTCGCCGCAGTCCTTACAGAGTAAGAGGGCAATCGGCACACCCCATGACCGCTGCCGCGACACGCACCAGTCGGGACGGTTATTGACCATAGCGCTAATCCTGTCTTTCCCTGTGGCGGGCACCCACTGAACTTTGTCAATCTCTGCGGCAGCGCGTTTTCTCAGGTCGTCGTGCGCCATTGAGATAAACCACTGCTCTGTAGCGCGAAATATGACCGGCTTCTTACAGCGCCAGCAGTGCGGGTAGGAATGGGTGATGGACTGCTCTCCAATAAGGGCGTCATTATTTTTCAATATATCAATTATATTTTTATTTGCATCGAAGACGAATTGTCCTTCGAGAGTTTCACCAGCCGCAGCGGTAAACTTGCCTCTGTCGTCAACGGGGACATATATATCGAGGCCATATTTTATCCCTGTCCGATAGTCGTCCTCACCGTGTCCTGGGGCGATGTGTACGACGCCGGTGCCGTCTTCTACGGTGACGAATGCACCGAGAACAACCGCAGATAATCTGTCAATAAACGGGTGATGGGCATAAAGTCCTTCAAGCGTGTTGCCCTTAATTTGTTTAATTGCCGCACCGTTAAGCCCAACTCTGCTATTGAGAGTTTCAACAAGAGGCTCGGCAACGATGTAATACACCGAATCGGCATCAACAACCACATAATCAACATCTGGATGCACGGCAAGGGCAAGATTTGCGGGCAGCGTCCACGGGGTCGTCGTCCATATGACAATGAAAACATCCTTACTGGGTTTCTCGCCAAATAATTTAATAGCGCTGTCGTCTGTCAGTTTAAACTTAACATAAACAGAGGGCGAATTCTTCTCCGCATATTCCACCTCGGCCTCGGCAAGGGCGGTAACGCATGTCGGGCACCAATGTACAGGCTTCTTTCCCCTGTAAACATAACCGGCCTTTGCTATCTTATAAAACTCCGCCACGATGTCTGCCTCATAGTCGTAGTCCATTGTGATATAAGGGTTAGACCAATCGCCAAATACGCCCAGACGAATGAACTCCGTCCTTTGGATGTCAATGAATTTCTGTGCGTAGGAGCGGCAGTGGGCGCGTTTTTCGATTATCGAGACGGTGTTCTTCTTTGCCCCAAGCTCCTTATCGGCCTGATGTTCGATGGGAAGGCCGTGGCAGTCCCAGCCCGGCACGTAAGAAGCATAACGGCCATTCATCGCATGGAATTTTACAATGATGTCCTTGAGAATCTTATTAAGGGCGTGGCCGATGTGGATATGGCCGTTAGCGTATGGCGGGCCGTCGTGAAGGCAATATGGCCTGCCACCCTTGTTCTTTTCCTCCATCCTGGCGCTTATCGCATTGTCTTTCCAGAAGGCCAAAAAATCCAGTTCCTTCAAGGCAAGACTCGCCTTCATTGGAAAGTCCGTATCGGGCAGATTCAGCGTGTCTTTAAAATCCTTTGCCATATCATGGGAAATTAACACGCTTAGGCACTAAAAGTCAAGATTGAATCGCTTCTACCACGGTAAATTTGTTCTCCATCATAAGTAAGCGTTAGCTGCTTAGTTTGTTGCCATTTTTGTTCCTTTCTGTCATTCCGGCTTGTCCGGAATCTTCCCTTAAGTGATTGTTCTAAGATGATTTTTCCTATTCTGCGATATAAGACAGATTCCGGACAAGCCGGAATGACAGACAAAGAAAAGAATAGTCTGGAAATCACTGCAAATTCCCATGATAACTTGTTTTATTCGTTAGAACAAAATTACCGTGTCGCTTCTACTTAACCCCTTTACTGATTAAGAAATGAGCCAGCTTCTTATCTACATCTTTTATGTGGTCGTTAAGCCATCCCTTCAGGAAATTCAGAACGTCTATGGTAACCACCATCTTGCCCTCGCTAAACTGCTTTTTCAGATCCATAACCTGCTTGGTTAATTTATCATGTTCGGATTTATGATGATTCCCATCGTCATATTTATATTTCTGAATTAACCCCTCCTCCATTGCGAAGTGCTCTTTGGTGTAATCAACCAGTTTAGTCAGTATCCCGCCTAAGACAGCGGCCCCCTTGCCAATACTCATTGCCCCGTGAAGCTCATTGACCATCTCAACTAGTTTCTTATGTTGGTTGTCAATGTCTGATACGTCTACTTTCAATTTTGAATCAAAGTCTATAAACATTATCTGCCTCCCAATATTTATTCTGCTTGAATCATAGTCAAAATAATTATTGTTTGTCAACGAATGTTTAGAAAAATCGGCTGCAACTCTGATAATTCTGATTTGACATGGCCGCCCTATCTTTGGTATAACCACATCAGGATGAGCGTTTTACGAGGACTATTTGGGGTTGCGGCGATTTGCCTTTTCATGTGGGCTATCAGCGAAAACAGGAAGGAGATACGGCTTAATACCGTAGCCCTGGGGGTTTTCTTACAGATAGCAACGGCATTTCTGGCATTGAAAATCCCGCTAATCAGGGGCTTCTTTCTCTTTCTTAACAAGGCTGTAATGGTTGTGGAAAAAGCCACATTGGCCGGCACTACGCTTACATTTGGATATTTAGGCGGAGGAAAACTGCCTTTTGATGAGAAATTCCCCGGCGGGGCGTTCATCTTTGCCTTTCAGTCGCTGCCGATGGTGCTTGTGATAAGCGCCCTCTCTGCCCTATTGTTCTACCTTAGGGTGCTGCCATATATAGTCAAGGGGTTTTCGTTTGTGCTGCGAAAGATAATGAAAGTTGGCGGGGCGGTAGGGCTGTGTGCCTCAGCTACTGTATTTGTCGGGATGGTTGAGGCGCCGCTGTTTATTAAACCATATCTGAAGAACATGTCGCGCGGCGAGCTGTTTGCCATTATGACAACAGGGATGGCAACAATTGCCGGTACGGTGATGGTGTTATATGCAAGTATTTTAAGCCGTGTGCTGCCGGAGGCCCTCGCCCAAATCCTGCTTCATTCCATAATAAGCGCCCCTGCGGCCCTGGCCTGTTCTATGCTCATGGTACCGCCCTCGACGAAAATCGAAACCGGCGAATTACTCCCTCCACAGATATATAAGAGCCCGCTTGACGCCATTGTACGGGGCACGGCAGACGGCGTTGAACTTTTAATCAGTATCATAGCGATGCTTATTGTCTTCGTGGCGCTTGTCGCCCTGGCAAACTATGGACTTGGAATGCTGCCTTACTTTGACGGCAGCCCCATAACGCTTCAGCGTATTTTAGGCGTACTGATGGCCCCTGTTGTGTGGTTAATTGGAATCCCCTGGTCTGAGGCGCAGACTGCCGGTGCACTCATGGGCACTAAGACAATTCTTAATGAATTCGTTGCCTACATAGACTTTGCAAATCTGCCAACCGGCGCGCTAAGCCAAAGGAGCGCTGTCATTATGCTCTATGCGATGTGCGGCTTTGCCAACCTCGGCAGCCTCGGCATACTGATTGCCGGACTGGGCGCTATGGCCCCTGAGAAAAAAGACGAGGTCATATCGCTTGGATTTAAGTCCATACTGGCCGGGACGATGGCCTCATGCATGACCGGCGCGGTTATTGGCATGTTCTATTAAAAGAAAAAGGCCGACTGCGTGACAGTCGGCCTCTTGTAGTTCAATATAGCTCTTAGCGCATGCTTGCCGAGGCTGCCAACTGCTTCGATGCCTCGAGCAACGAACCAAGATAGGCCTTCGCCTCCTCGTTTATCTTCATGCCTTTTTCCTGCATAGCCTTAATATAGGCCTCCCATTCGGCATGATTCCACGTGCCTTTGGTGTCTTTCAGGAATTTTATAGTCACATCTGACACCTCGGTCATAGCACTTGACATTGCGCTTGTCTCCATAGTGGTCTTATAATACCTCTGCATGGCCTCTAATACAGCACCGGCACACGCCTTAGTGTCGTCACACATCTCCATGCCGCTTTTCTGCACATCAGAGACAAAATTAAGCCACGCATCGTGGTCCCATCCAGCCTTGTTCTTCTCTACAAATGTAGACGCCATGGACATAAAGTTCTTCATGTTCTTTGTTATCATACGACCTCCTCTTAGTTTTGTATCAGATTAGCAGCCATTATGTATCAGATTAGCCGCCCTCGCATTTTATGATTAGCCACATAGATTAGACATCCTGCATCCCTCTTAGCTGAAATATTATACACCCGTGCCTTAATAAAAGTCAATATTAATCTGCGTTAAATTTCTATTACAAACTCAGCCCCGTCCCCTGCGTTTGCCGCGGTCAGCCTCCAGCCCATATGGTTTTCTATTATTGTCCTGGACATATAAAGGCCGATTCCCATACTCTTGTGCAATTCTTTTGTCGTAAAATACGGCTCGAATATCCTGTCAATTATATCTTCCGCAATGCCGCCGCCGTTGTCTGCTACGAAGACCCTTAGATGGCCGCCTTCCTTTGTGACGCCTATATCAATCCTGCCGTCGGCCGGATGCCCAGTTTTGCCGCGCGTCAGTTCAATTGCATCCTTTGCATTATTTATAAGATTCAGAATGACCTGCTTAAACTCATTTGGATAGCCAATGGCGCTTACATTCTCTTCAATAAGAATCACGTTGAGCGATATGTCACTTTTCCTGAAATATGGCGAGAACATCATGACTATCTCTTCGATAGATTTCTTGATATCAAATGTTATTTTGTCCTTGGATGGACGCAGGAAGCCGCAGAAATCATCCACTGTCCTTGTCATAAACTCAACTTGTTTCAGTATTGTATCTCTGACGCTCACTAAATATTCCTTGTCCATCTGTCCATAATCAAAGGCGTCGTCAAGGTCTTGGGCCATTGCCGATATGACATTCAGGGGCTGTTTCCACTGGTGTGCGATGGCGTTTATCATGCCGCCCATCTCAGCCATTTTTGACTGTTGAACCAGCAGCTGCTCCTTTTCCATTCGTCTTGCCGTCTCTTCCAATACCCTCTTTTCTAAGACTGCGTTCAGGGCAATCAACTCCTGCTCTTTTTCTTTTAGCTGGCGGTTTTGATCAATTGTCTTTTCATATGTTGAGACCAGCAGATTTAGTATCTGGCGCTTTTCAGAGTTTATCATATAGGTCTTACTGCCCAGAGACAGCTCTATTCCCATGCCTGCCCCGTCGCTCTTTCTTATCCTTGAGGTAGCCAGCAGGTAATCAATCCTTGAGATCAGCGATTTCTCTGTATATGGTTTTATAATAAAATTATCTGCGCCGCACTCAAGTCCATATATTATGTCATCGGAACTGCTCAGCTCGGTAAGCAGGATGACTGGTATGTTGCTCATCTCTTCAGATTTTTTAATTAGCTTGCACATCTCATAGCCGTTCATAACCGGCATGTTTACGTCACTGATAATGAGAGACGGCATTATCTCCTTAGCGATTATAGAGCCGTTTAGACCGTTATCTGCCATTACGACATCGTAATTATAGCTCTGCAGCAGACGCTTTAGAAGCGTCGCCTGTGTCATGCTGTCTTCCACAAGCAGTATCTTAGATTTTTCTTTGCCTTCGTTTAACATAACCACCGGTGTACTACTATAACACTTATCATTCGAATTTTCCAATAGCAAGGCAGGCGTTTTGTCCGCCGAAGCCGAAAGAGTTTGACAGCACCCGCTTGTGAGCCAGTTCGATGGCAGCGTTTGGGCAGTAGTTCAGGTTACACTTTGGGTCAGGGTTTTCGTAGTTAATCGTAGGCAATATGATGGATTTATTTATGCCTATAGTACTGAGGACACACTCAATCGCTCCAGCTGCGGCTATGGTATGGCCTATCATGGATTTGTTGGAGCTGATGGGTATCGAGGCCGCGCGCCCCTGGAAAACCTGCTTTATCGCCTCTGTTTCAGTCTGGTCGTTCATAACGGTTGACGTGCCGTGGGCGTTTATATAGTCTATGTCATCAACGCTTAGTGCGGCGTCTTTGAGGGCTGCCTGCATAGCAAGAATAGCACCCTCTCCTTTTGGATGTGTGTCTGTTATGCGGTAGGCGTCAGCGCTGCTTCCAAACCCAAGCAACTCGGCAAAAATCGGGGCGCCGCGTCTTTTTGCGTGTTCAAGTTCTTCGAGAATTACCACACCCGCCCCTTCTGACATAACAAAACCGTTTCGCTTTCTGTCAAACGGCCTTGACGCTGTCTGTGGCGAGCTGTATTTTTCTGACATCGCCTTTATCAGGACAAATCCAACAAATCCCACAAAATTAAGCGCCGATTCGCAGCCGCCGGCTATCATAATGTCGGCAGCGCCGTCGCGTATTATCTCGGCGGCCTCGCCGATGGCCTGAGCCCCGGCTGCACACGCGCTGCCTATGGAGAGATTCGGACCTTTGCAGTCAAATATCCCGCTTAAAATGGCGGCTGCCACATCAGACTTCCTCCTGAAAAAGCTGAAATAGGGGTAGCCGCCGGTGCCGTATAAGCCATTGATATCCCACGGGGCGTCCTTGTCAGCGCTGTTGTAAAACCTATGGACAAACATCATATCGCTTACCGGAGGATTCTCTCCATGATAGCCAAGCGAAACGCCCATTCTCTGTTTCGCAATTGCGGAGTTCCTATCGAGGTCGGCCTGCCTTAGCGCTTCCACAGTGGCCTCTATCAAAAATTTAACAGGGCGCGGGGTATATTTCTCAAGCCGCCTCAGGTCAACTCTGCTCTTATAAAGCAGGGTCTTGTCAATCGTTTGAAGCGATGGTTCTCTCTTAATCTCCCCTGCGATGCGGCATGGCATCCCTGTTGTATCAAACGACTCAATCATGCTGATACCAGAGCGCCCCTCGCTTGCCATGCTAAAACTCTGCTCAGCGTTTGAAGCTAACGGGGTCACTGCGCCATAGCCTGTTATAACTACCCTCGTAGACATCAGATTATATTATCTTGTGTTCGTCCTGTGTCTTTTGCAGCCATTCCTTTATCAAGTCGTCGCCATTATTATAAACGGCCATGGCGGCGCATGACCCGCACACTATGTGGGTGCCGTCGTCCGTCTTCCATGCAGAGCTGCCGCACTCAGGGCAGGTCTCAGGCAGCGTATCCAGAATATCAATAATCCCCCTGGCCATAGAGCGTATGGTTATCAGGACAGGAAGGGCGTCCATGTCCATACCGGGCTTCAAGGTTTCGATATCTATACCCTCGCTTGCGGCCTCAAGGCGTATTCTCATCAATTTAACGGCCTTATCTGTCAGCTTGCCGTCTGAATCAAGGGCTGTACCCTCTCCAAACATCTCTTCAATGTGCTCGATAATAAAGTGGCGCGCCATTTTAATTGCAAATGTCTGCTCAATCCTGTAGTTTATGTCAAGAAAATCAAGCGATTCAGCGCCCAGGTCTCTTACGAGCGAGCTGTCGGTCTGTATTGTCGTTACGTCAATGGCAAGGGTCTCTGCCGTTGCCTTTTTCAATTCCTCAATCACTCTGTCGCCGCTAATCAGCGCGTTTGTCATATGCCTGTTCTCCTTATGTTTAAGCGTTTCGATGCAGGGAATTGCTAAGTCCCCGGTCAACTATAATTGTCTGTCCTCTGACTGCGCGGCTTGCCGGGCAGCATAGAAACATCACGACATCCGCTATCTCCTCCGGCGTTACGAAAAGCTCCTCAGGGATTCTTTCAACACCGTCAATGAACTGGCGCAGCACCTTAAATGAATCAGTCTTTACGAGCCCGCCAGAGACCGCATTAACGGCAATTCCACGCTTAATAAGCGTTTCTGACAGGTCCCTGACAACCGATTCCATCGCGGCCTTCATGCTTCCCAGAGGATAGGCCGGGTTGTAGAAGCGGCTGCCAAGGCTTGATATGAATATGATGTGCTTATCATGCCCGCCAGAACGCTCCATGTATGGCAGTGCTTCCTGAA
>JAKOEO010000038.1:11053-32014 GCA_022321325.1 Candidatus Magnetominusculus sp. LBB02
ATGATGTGCTTATCATGCCCGCCAGAACGCTCCATGTATGGCAGTGCTTCCTGAACGCAAAAGATATTGCCGAGGTAGTTGGTGTCCACAAGGGCGCGCAGCTCCCGCTCAAGCAGTCTTTCAAGCGGTTTAAAAGGCGCCCTTGCCGCGTTTAAAACGAGCACATCAAGACCGCCAAGGGCCTCTGCCGCCTCTGCAAAAAGCCTCTTAACCGAGTCCTTCTGGGATATGTCGCCGGGGACAAGGACGGCCCGTCTGCCCATCGCCTCAATCTCAGCGGCAAGACTTCCCGCGCTTTGTGCGGAGCGCCCGCCCTGTTTGCTGAAATTAATCGCCACATCAGACCCGCTTGCCGCAAAGGCGCGTGCAATGGCAGCCCCAATCCCGCGCGAAGCCCCAGTTACCAAGACCCTGCGCGCGGTGCCGGATGCCGGGTGTATTATATTTGCTTTGTCAGTGTCCACAGTCATTTTACCGAACTTAGATTCTAACAAAAGCCACCGTGTGGAATCAAGTTGATAATTGCCTTGACAGGGGGCAAGCCGGGTAGAGCCTACTTTTGTCGCTGCTACAATATTTCATTGCTCGGCGAACAGCCCCGACTTAATCTTATTCAGCTTGTATTTTTACATATGCCTGCTTTCTTAATTCTGAGAGCAGGGCTGTAAGCCTTGCATTAACATCCTGTTCTATAAGGAGTTTTTCTATATCTGCCCTAACCTCTGAAACAGTGGCGCCACCGAAGTCTTTCCTGTGTTTATTATAGAAATCCTCAACATCCTCCTCTTTGATGATCACATACGAACGAACCTTTAAGTCTATATACTCGGCAATTATCTTATCCTCATCCGTGCCGACGATTTTCATAGACAGTGCCGCACGTTTTAGTAGTATGCGGTTAATCATCGTATTAAGAACCTCTTCTTTGGTAATGTTTGGAATCTTGCCCTTTGTCTTGTTATAGGTGTGCATAAGTTCTGACAGAGTGATGGCGTCGTTATCCACAAAGGCGCAGACACGGTCAATCATGCCGGCCTCAACCGCACTTGTAAGCATAACTAAAAGTAACGCCGTTGCCAGCATTGTCCTTTTCATATCAGAATGCCTGCCCTATGCTGAAATAAAACCTGCCCGTTCCCTCGTTGACAGCTCTGTTGAGTTTATAACCATAGTCAAGGCGTATCGGGCCTGCGGCTGTCATATATCTTAAACCCATGCCCGTGGTATATTTCAGGCCGCTAAGAGAATAGTCGCTGATCTTTGGCCAGACATCGCCGCAGTCCAAAAAAGTTACCACGCCGAAATTGTCAATTACTGAGATGCGCATCTCCGAACTGCCCATAAGATAAGCGTTGCCTCCCGTAGGGTCGCCGCTTGAGCCTTTTGGGCCAAGGCCGTCCTGGCTATAACCGCGTACCGTTGTGCTTCCGCCGAGGAAGAACCTTTCGATAATCGGCATGTCAACCGTGTTTGCCCATCCCTGACCTACTCCCGTCTTAAGAGACATTGCAAGGATGAGGCCCTTAGACAGCCCATGATAGTAATTAACATAGCCGGAGAGTTTAGCGAAATTCGCCTGTGAAAACAGCGCCTTGCTTGCAACTTTAAGCGTAGTGCCGGTCAGTATGCCGCTTGTGGGATTAAAGGGATTGTCTCTGCTGTCATATATAAGGGAAGGGACAATGCTGCTGATAACCAGCGTACCGGTGTCCTCAGTTGTCAGGACGGCATCGGGCTGGACATCCCAAGTATTTGTAAACGACACCTCGTATGACAGCACTCCCTTGAGCTTTTCAGTAAAGTTCATCCCCACACCAACGCTTGACGAGTATTTTTCTGTGCGGTATAGTACCTCGCCTGAGTCAATATTGCGCTGCTCTTTCCTTTCATAGAGCAGGGTAGCGTTAAACGGCAGCTTATAGCCCAAAAACCACGGCTCATCGTATGTCAGCGACAAATTCCTGGAAACCTGGCTCAATCTCGACTTAAAGGCAATTTGCCTGTCCATTCCCTGAAGGTTTATGTACTTTACCTCGAAAAATCCCCTCAGCTTTTCATAATCGCCATAGCCTATACCATAGTCAATCGTGCCGGCGTCTGCCTCACTTACATCAAATACGATGTCTTTCACCCCATCGCCTGAGTCAACCGCCGAGACATTTACGCTTGTAAAGAGCGATGTCTTGTAAAGCTCTCTCATCTCTTCATAGGCCAGGGCCATATTTAGCGGCTGCCCTTTCGTATGTTTTAACACGCGCCTGAACACTTCCCAGTTTGTCCTGACATTGCCCCTGACAATTGTATCGCCAAATGAATACCTCTTCCCTTCGCTGACATGAAGTATGAGCGTCTTATCAGACGTGTCGCCTTGTATGGCAAACTTGACATCGGCGTCGGCGTATCCCTGATGGGTCAGATAGGCAAGGGTTGTTTGCCGGGCGTTAAACATCTCGGTCTCTACGTATGGCCTCCCAACTTTTATATCAGAAGCGGCGATGATTTTCTCTGCGGCGACCTCGCTGTTGCCCTCTACCTGTATATCCTTAATGATAATACGGTTTCCTTCATAGATTTCTATCCTTAGAGTTACAGAGTTTTTCGCTTCGTCTATCTGCGGCGTATAGGATTTCACGGCTGCTGATTGGTATCCCTCGTTCTGAAGCAGGTCTGTAATGGCCGTCTCATCGTCTTCGTCTATGTCGGGGTTATAGGGGGCGTCTTTTTTAGACGGCATTGCCTCTGATAATTTTTCTGAACTCACAGCCGTGCCTGTAAATACAATATCTGACAGTGTGTACTGCCGCCCCTCAGTTATTGTAAACAGCAGTTCTATCTCATTTTGTTTATCTTGTTTTTCGTAATCAACGTTTACATTTATGAAGCCGTTTTTGTGATATAAGGTCTCTATGGAGGCGATGGCCTCCTCTATGGTGTCTTCGTTTACGCTTCCATATTCAACAAACGGCATTTCTTTTTTCAGCTCGCCTTCTGAGAGCTTATCGTTACCCTTGAATGTCAGTACAAGTTTCTTGCCGGGGTTGACGTTTATGGTAAGTGTGCCGGTGGCGTTGTCATAGACGCCCCCGGAGATGGCCGGATTGAAATAGAGGAGTTTTTTGATCATCAGCTCTTTTGCCTTCTCTATCTGGCTGTCAATCTCGTCCTTGTCATAGGCGTCTCCTTCTTTTATGTTGAGTATACCCTTTATCTCATCGGCAGCGTGATTATCCGGGGCATCTATGACCACGCGTTTGATTATAAGCGGTTGGCCCTCATCAACGGTGAGGGCAACTATGACACCCGCCGGTTTTTTTCCTTTGAGAATTTCATATTTAATCTTTGCATCTGGCAGCCCCTTATTTGTAAGCGTCCTTTTGAGCTCTGCAACTGCCGGTTCAATGAGGGCGTTGTAAAACTCGCCGTCTTCCTTGAGCGTAAATATGGCCTTTATTTTTTTTGAACTTAACGGCCCTGCCACGTCAACCACGACAGAGTCAATGACGGGGCGTTCAAGTACCTCGACAGAAACTATGCCGCCATCGGCATATACCTTGATATCGTTAAAACATCCTTTTAAAAATGCCGTCTTTATCCCTTTTGAAATAGTCTCCGCGTCAATAGTTTCACCCTCTTTTATGCCAAACATGTAGAGAAACTCTTTCTCCGTGATGCGGCTAAGCCCTGTTACGGTTATTTTTGTAACGGCGATAGAGGCCGACTGCGCCCCTGCCCCTTGGGCGCATATCATAAATAACGCGCAGGCTGCCGCTGTAAGCGCGCATTTTATCCTATTTAAAAGTAAACCTGAACTTGACATCAGCGCCAAGGCTCCCTATTTCATTTCTTTCGCCGACAAGCGATGTGTTTTGGTTGATCTTATATTCAAGTTTAATGATTTCACCCTTAGTCGTACCGCTAGCCATAAGCACATTTAGTTTATTATCGAGAAATTTTTTGGATATGGTAACCTGCGGAGTCACAGTTGACTTATCTTCAGATGTGGTAGAGCTTACTTCGAAGCGGTTAAGCCCTGTAATGTTTTTTATTCTCTCTTCGACCATGTTTTGATACTTGCTTGTTATCATGCTTGCAGCCGCCGTGCTGCCGCTGTCCGGGCCGGCAAAGAGTTTCAGAATGTCCGCCTCCTTGAGTTTTGGCTCTGATGCCATTGTCAGATTGAATCGCTTTAACTGCCCGTCAAGAAACATTCTTATATTATAGCCTTTCATAGCGGTTTCTGCCATAATGTTCAGGTATGGATTTATTTCTGCCGTACCGGGGAAATCAAGGTTGGCATGGCGAATATCAAATTCCCTGTTCATAAAGCGCACCTTGCCAGAAGAGGACGTAACCCTGCCATAAAGCAGCGGCTGCGACAGCGTACCGCGCACGATTACATCAACCTTGAGGTTAGTCTCTGCGATGTTATTATCAATCGAGACATTCTTATCCCCTTTTATTGACAGATTTAGCTGCGTATCTTTCAACGTACCAGCTGCCGCCTGCGCGGCTTGTCTGCCAAATATCAACTCCTGCCACGAGATATTTTTCGTATATCTTGCCATGTCAAGCGTTATGGCCCCGGAGAGAACTTGCCGGTCTGCGTCTCCTCTATATGTGACGCTGCCGTGGTATTTCAGTTTAAACCCGTCAGGGTCAACAAGCGGCATGTCTTTTAATTGCCCGTCAAGATAGAACTGTTTGATGTGAAAACCATCGAGAGTAACTGCCCCGGCTGCCGACATTGTCCCGCCGCCTACTTTTCCCGTCAGGCCGCTGACGACCATTTTATTGCTGTCAAAGATGAGCTTGCCGTTTATTTCGTTGATAAAATATTTGGCATTTTTAAATCCGACAGAGCCGTCTCTAAGCTCGGTCTCTCCGCTTATCTGAGGACTGCCCCAGTCTCCAAGCAGCGACAGTGAGATATTGGCGTCGCCGTTTAAGTGTGTGAGTTTATCTGAAACGCCCTGAAAGAATTTCAAATTCGGGCTGCCGTCAACCCTTAGGTTATAACTCTTGCCAATTATCAGGCCGCCTTTGACGGTGAACTTTGCTGAGCCGCTTCTCAAAGAGAAAGAGTTTATACTTATCGCCCTGTCCGCAATTACCATGGCAACAGGGGCTGTGCCGCTGAAGGCATATTCACCGGCAGACAGACTGAATACTGGCAAATTCACGCTGCCCACAATCGAGTTCCTTGTGCCTGTGAGGGCGGCATTTCCCTCCGCTGTGAGCTTTACATCGGACGGCAGGCTCTTTATAAAATCCCTGACCAAAAAGCCATAATTACCTTTTCTCATCGCAATATTGGCCGACCAGGGCATGTCCCTTGACATCGTTAGTCTTGTCTCTAACGATACAAGGCCGTCAAACAGGCTGCCCGACATCTGCGCCACACCCTTGTGGACAGAGCCGTTTACTGAGCTGGCCCTGATGTTTAAACCCTTCACGTTCAATAAGTTTGTGTTAGCCCTAAATGTCAGCGACGGAGAATTGATACTGCCCTCGCCGCTAAAGGCACATGACAGCACGCCGTCAACGCCATATTCGCTTAACAAGGCAACAGGTACGTCTTTTGCGCTTATTGCGCAGCTTCGCGACTTTACATTGTACGTGAAGGAATTAATATCATCCCACGGCCTCCCCTTTTTTGAGATTGACATATCCGCAGTAATGGTCGTCCCTGCCTTTGCCAACGTAATGCCGTCTAACTTTATAACGTCGGCCTCATATGTAAATAGCGATGAGAGCCTTCCAAGCTGCGTCTTTGACGCCGATAAGGCGGGGATATCGAAATTCCCATCAAACCTTAGTCTTTCCGGAGTACCGGATATCTTAACCGCGGCGTTAATGCGGCCATCCACAGCCGCTGACGCCTTATGTTTCTTAAATAATTCACGTATTGCCGCATCCTTGGCATCTATAGAGATTGCAAGCGTTGGTTTGTGAAAGTCAAAGATAAATTTCGGGTCTTTCATTGACGCCGTACCGTTATATGTACATGAGCCTGAGGCCAATGCGGCGGTGCCGTCTTCAAACTGAAGGCGTTCTTTTACATACCTTACCGCAGATTTGCTGTGGACAAACCCTATGCCGTACAGGCTTCCGTCTGATAGGTCTATCGTGCCGGTTATCAATGGGTTTTTACCGGTTGCCGTTATGTTGCCTTCGAATATGCCCGCACCATGAAGGTCTTCGCTGTATGGGCGCAGAAGGTCGGCGGCGTCCTTTGTCCTGACAATCCCCTTCAGATTTATAGCGTCAGTCTTTGTGTTTAACGTACCGCTTATTTTACCCTCTGAAAGGGGCGTTTTCATGTTTGCCTCATGGATAGTGACATTATCGTCCCGCACTGATACGCTGCCCGTAACTTCGTCAATGCGCTCTAAGACATTCAACGCCGTGGAGGCCGCAGACTGGTTCAGCCTGACATATTTAAACTTCGCATCCGGGCTGAAAAGATGCCCGGCCGAGTGAAGATTCCCTGTGACCTTGCCTGCTGAGACGCCTGGGTCCCACTTTATAAGTTTAAAGAGCGGCGGGCTGTCAACATCTTCAACGTCAACATTGAGGGTGAAGTAGTTAACCACCGGCATGTTGAGCACAGCCTCGGCATTTGTTGCCCTGCCGTTATAGAGAGTGGCCTTGCCGTTGTGAAATTTAAGTTTATAGTTTTCATAAAGAATGCCGCAAGACAGCGTGTCAACCTCGACGCCGTAAAAGCCGCCCTTTTTCATAAATGCCTCGCCGGTTGCTTTCAGGGTTTTCAGCGTGCCGGAGACCTTGGCCTTGAAATCTGTCTCGCCGAATATGGGCGTCTTATCCCCTATGAGTTCAAGCAGCGTTTCGACATAGATCTTCCCCTCTACTGAGACGTCGAGATTTGGCTCAGTACCGTTTAAGCCAATCATGCCGGAGAGTTTTATATCGCCCGTGCCGTTTTTCGCCAGTCCAAGTACGCGTTTCAGGAAGTCAATTTTAATATTGGCCTTCGTATCCAGCTCTATAGTTTCCCCTTTGACTGCCCCCTTTGCCCTTATCTCTGCGCCGTCGGCCATCATTGACAGAAGGCTTATTTGGTATGACGCTTCTTTGGAGTGTTTTCCCGCGGTGTTGACAGCCTTCAACGTAATTGAGTTTATGTGAGGCGTATAGTCTGGTTTGTGTTTAAGCATGTTAGTGTCAAAATATATATCGTCCAGCCTTGCCCACATTTCACGGGATGTGAACTGCCCCTTGACATCTGCCATTGAAAGGCTGTAGCTGCGCCCATTGTCTTTAAATTTTGCGGTTATTTTATCTATCTCAACAGAGACTACCTCGATAGCCGTGGATGATGTACCGGAGCTGCCGCTTAGTTTTTTCTTCAACTGGTCTATCTGTGTGCTGTCTGCATCCAAAAACAGCGTGTCTATGAAGAGTTTTTGTATTGTTATCTGCTTAAAAATCAGAGGTATTATTCTCAAATATGCCTGTGCAGAGCCGAGTTTAAGTATCTGGTTTCCACCGTCATCTTTAATAGACAGGCCGGTAATGCTGCCCTGTAGAGGCAATACGCTTATTTGCAGAGAATCTATGGCAACGCTATCGCCAAAAAGTCTCTTAAGTTCTACGGTCAAGGTCTCTTTGGCATAGCGCGAGGCATACTGCGCACCTACGGCTGCCATCCCGTAAAGGACAGCCAGTATGAAGACATATCTCAGATATTTCTTTAGTTCAATATTTGCCACAGCTCCGCCATCGCCTTCATTATCGTATCGCACATGGGTTTACCATTGCCGTCTAATACATAAAAGACATCATGGGCAAGACCTGCCTCTGTATTTACCCTGGCAAGAATGATATTAAGCGAGTTTAGCGCAAATACCCTCGTCATTTCATAGAGCAGACCCAGACGGTCTGACGCCATAACCTCAAATATCGTATACTGTGCCTCGTTATCTACTTCAAGCATGGGCTTAAATACGCTGGTCTTATTCTGATATTGTCTGATATTCGGAGTTATCTTCCCAAGAGCCGCAGCGGTCAGCTCTTCTTTTAGCATCTCTTCAAGGCCATCCCACCAGAGTGAGCTGACATTTGCTATTTCAATCCTGTCAATAATAAAACCAGCGTTGCAGCCGTTGAAAGTCCTCAGCGACACAATGTTAAACATCCTTGAGGAGAGCACACCGACAATCGAGGACAGCAGCCCCGGCCTGTCACAGGCAACAATGGTTATATGCAGCGTGTCATCCTTACTTTTCTCCATTGAAAAGGCGCAGCATGACTTTTTGAAATCCAGATAGAGAGCAAAGTCCTTCAGCACGGTCTTAGGCGTCACTGAGGCAAGATAGCGCTTAGGCAGCATAGCGATGAACTCTGTGACTGCCTGTTTCGTGATATTTAAAGGATGCCCTCCCTCGTCTATAAATGCGTCTATATAGCGGTCAGTATCTTCTTTTATGCCGCGCATGTAGCTAAGCGTCCTTTGATAAAGCGCGGCAAGCAGGGACTTTTTCCAATCGCTGAAAAAATCTGGATTAACCGCAGACATATCTGCATAGGTGATAAGAAACAGGGCATCTAAGAGGCGTTCATTCTTTATTGAGTCTGAAAAAGCGGCAATCACCTCAGGCTCCTCGATGTCAGCGCTAAACGCCGTCCTCGACATCAGCAGATGGTTTATGACCAGATACTCGACATCCTCTCTATCGCCTTTTCCTAAATTGAATCGCTCCATAATTGGCTTAATCGCCTTGTAACCCTGGGCCGAGTGCAGGGCGCCCTTAGATTTTCCCAGGTCGTGAAACAGGAGCGACAGATAGAGGACATGCCTGCCCTGGAAACTGCGATACGTCATGCCCAGCAGGCTCTCTGCGTCATTTGCAAGGTCTTCCAGCGCCTTTATCGTAAACAGCGTGTGTTCGTCAACCGTGTAGACATGGTAATATTCATAGACCACCAATGACCGCAGATGCCCAAACTCTGGTATAAATCTGTCCAGCACACCGTCGCTGTGCATAGTCCTCAGGACGGCAAAGACGCGGCTGCTCTTGAGTATGTCCATAAAGGCATTGACGGCACGCGGGGATGACCGTGTCTTTTTGTCAATTAAAAAGAGCCGCCGCTTGATAAAATCCCTAAGATATGCGGTGAATTCCTTGCCCATGATGCTTTGCAGGCGATATGCCTCGACAATAAGCGCGGGGTCTTGTCTTATGGCGGTCATGGAGTTTATCATAATCTTGTTCTTAGACAGAGAGAACAGATCGTTAATCTTTGAGGTCTTAAACTTGCGCGGCACGGTCACATAGGCAGAGCCGGCAATGTTTCTTACGCGTGCCGTAATCTCTCTGATGGCCTTTGCCTTGAGATAGTAAAAGCGCAGGAGGCGCTCTGAGGCCTTGAAATATTTAGACGCGGATATGCCAAGTTTTAAGGCCGTTTCCTCTTGCAGCTCAAAAGACAGCACATCATGTTCCCTGCCGCTTATGATATGAAGGGCGGTGCGCAGACGAAGCATGAAGTCATATGCCTTGATCAGTTTCTTATAATCTTCCGGCGTCAGAATTTTCGACATATCCTCGATACATTTCAGGTGCAATGCGATTTTAGAAAGCCACAGCGCCTCGTGAACATCTCTAAGGGCGCCGTCCGATTCCTTTATATTAGGCTGGAGCATGTAGACAGATTTTCCAAACTTAGCAGTGCGCTTCTGGTTTTCCTTTAGTCTTGCCACAAAGAAATCCCTGTGTCCTTTAATCAGCACCTCTGGTTCTACGCGCTGCCTGTATTGATTCAGAATGCTCTGACTCCCGGCAAGGAAGCGGGTGTCAAGCAGCGATGTCCTTGTAATGATATCGCGTCTAAGCTCATCAATGCACTCGTCAACTGTGCGCACGCTATGGCTTAGGGGAAGGCCGCTGTCTAAGAGCTTATAGTAAATCTCCTCAACGTATTTGGTATCGGCATCTCTGCTTTCGATGACAAACATGAGGTCAATATCAGAAAAAGGGGCAAGTTCGCACCTGCCGTAGCCGCCTACGGCAAATACTGCCGCGCTGTGGGCGTCAAATCCATTAGGAAGGGCGGCCCGTACAACGGCGTCCATCTTTTCAGCATGCCAGCCCACGATAGCACGTCCGGCAACGCCGTCAGCAAGCAGCCCTGCCATAGTGTCTAAAATTCTAATATCTGTAGTTGTTTTCATTTAGCAATAGATTCCGAATTAAGCAATCTATTGTAGCATAGCCGCGCCAATTTGACAAATCGCCGTAATTTAAGCATAATAAATCATGCGAAAGGCCAAATCCAAAAAGAAAGAGGCCCCAAAAAAGCCCGACCTCGCGATAGAGGTAAAGAACTTCGGGCCAATCAGCAAGGGCAAAATCGAACTAAAAAACCTGACGGTACTGATAGGCCCAAATAATTCGGGGAAATCATATATGGCGATGCTGGTTCATGCGTTTGCATCATCGTATTATCAACGGTTTGAACCTGCTGAATCAACGCTTGAATTTCCACGAAGGGAGATTAAACGTAGTTATTTGTCTATTGTGGAAAGAAACATGCCAGAATTAGCAAAGTGGTTATTAAATAGTATCGCACCGAACATTACTGAGATAAATAAAATCCCAAAGGAAATATCAAGAGAGATAATTGATGAATTATATAAAAATTATTATAAGCGTGACCTCAGGTATAAAATAGAGAAATTATATGCCTGTCATCAGGTAGAACTGATAAAATACAATGAATACTCCTGCAAAATAAAAATATCGTATAATGTAAATAATACCGAGATTTTATTAGGACAAGATAGTAAAGATATGAAAATAAAAAATAAATTTAACATTGGCGATGCAGATTATGAAATAGCAGTCACTCATAGAAAATATCTATCGTCCTTAACAAAACGAGAGATAGCTTTTGAACTTAATCTACTTCTTCGTAATACTATTGAAGAGTATCATTATAGGATAGCTGAAAGATCAAAAATACCGTTTAGCGACTATCTTCCTGCAGGAAGGACTGGTATTATGCAGTGCTACAGACCATTTTTAGCGAATACTGTAAATAATTATGCATTTTCAAGTACAGAGAAGCCTTCAATGCCTGATTTGCAGGGTACTGTTTTAGAGTTTCTATCTAATATAGTGACTATGCCAAACCATGAAGGACCTCTATGCTACTTGGCAGTTGAATTTGAGCAGGAGATAATTAAGGGTGAGATATTTATTGAGAGAACCTTGCCCGGCTCTTTTCCCCGCATACAATATAAATTTAAAGAAACAATAATCCCCATTCACAGGACATCATCAACCGTTTCAGAACTTGCGCCAATTATTCTTTACCTTAAACATATCATTGAACCCGGTAATATTTTAATAATTGAAGAGCCGGAGGCGCACCTTCATCCTGAAAATCAGAGGCTTATGGCCAAGCTGCTTGTGCGATTGATTAGAGCTGGAGTTTATGTTATTATAACAACGCATAGTGATTTCCTGCTGGAGCAGTTAAGCAATAATCTGATGCTTTCGTCAGTACCAGAGAATAAGAAAAAACTCTTCGATTCAGAAAATTATTTAGCGCCTGATGAGGTAGCGGCATATGTCTTTCAACAGGACAAGACCGGCGGCTATCAGATTCAACCAGTTGAAATTGACAAAGAAGACGGTATCTCTGATAAAGAATTCTTAAATGTAAATAAAGCACTGTATGATGAGACGGTAAGAATAAAAGACGCCATTATGGATTAACAGCTATGGCTAAGAAAACCGCTATTGATTATATAAGAGAAAAATACGCTGACGCCTCACAATTTGATAGTGCCTGTTATGATCCTAAACACCCCAATTGTAAGATACATCTCCTTAATTGTATGGACAAAAAAAAGGTACAGACTTTATAATACTCAAAGGTGAAAAAGTCCGCGAGATCGCGGGCTATAAAAGTCATTCACGCCATAAAGCCTGTGATTGCCTTATTATCAGGACAAAGAAAAATAAAATTGTCCAACTCCTGCTCGTTGAAATTGAAGAAGGAAAAAATAAGAAAGCTTCAGAGGTTAGAGATCAATTACGCGCTGGGGTTGAATTGCTTAAAAGCATTCTTCAGGACAAAGATAATCCTATTGATGGCAATTATGTAAAAAAATGTATTTTCTTATGTGAAAAGAACAGAGGCACCCGCTTGAAGAAGTTTAGGGAATGCTCAAATTATATTGATGGAAAACCCATTCAGGTGGAAGAATGCGGCTATACGTATGATTGTACCATGCACTAATTCAGCCGCACCCGTCCCCGCTTAAACCCACCTCACCACTTCAACTGCCGCTTTAGCAGTTTATCGTAGAACTTCCTTGTCAGAAAACACTGCGTGTGGATTTCGTCGTCGTAGAATTTGGTCTCTATCTCAAATGGGCGTCTCATTTCCCGCGGGTTGAGCTTCAATGACCCTACCGCGAACGCCCACCAGTTGCCGGGGTATGTGGCTATGGCCGCCGTGTAGAGGTCAACTACGGGAAATGTCTTACTTAGTTTCTCCTGCATCTCTATAACGATGTCCTTGTGCAGGTGAAGCGACTCTGTATGCGTTACAAACATCCCGTTTTCTGTCATCGCACTTTTTACCGCGTCAAAGAATTCCTTCGTAAACAGCGTCCGCGCAAAACCGATTACATCTGTGGAGTCCACAATCACTAAGTCTATGCCAGTTGAATTTTTTACAAACTCAGCCCCGTCCATCACCTTTATCTCCACACGCGGGTCATCAACCGCCTGCGCCACATCAGGGAAGAATTTCCTCGATACGTTTATCACACTCTCGTCAATCTCCACAAAATAGACCTTTTCCACCGTCTTATGCTTTAAGACCTCCCTAACTATGCCGCCGTCTCCACCGCCTATTACAATAACGCGCTTGGGGTTCGGGTGGGCGTGCATCAGTATGTGGGTCAACATCTCGTGATAGAAAAACTCATCGCGCTCGGTAATCTGAACTATGCCGTCAAGCAGCAGCATCTTGCCAAAAAAACGATTCTCTATCACCGCTATATCCTGAAACTTGCTCTTCTCTTTATATAGAATTGAGTCTATCTCGTATGAGTGTTTGATTGGCGAAAACGGCTCCTCTTCAAGAAATTTAAACATCGCGGCCTCCTTTTAATTGTTATTTAAACTATTACGGTCTCAGGGATTGCGCAGCCGTTAAACTCTGACGCATATGATATCGTATATGCCCCGCCGGAAAGAATCAGCACCATGTCGCCCACCTCTGGTTCACAGAGCTGCACGTTTTTGTCTATCACATCGAAGCTGTCACAGCTTGGGCCTGCCAAAGTCCAGTTATCTTTGACGGACTGGCCTGCATGCGCCTCGGTGATGTACGTATATTTAATCCCGCCTATGCTCTCCATAAGCCCGTTAAACACGCCTACATCTATATAGAGCCAGCGGCCGTCGAGACGGTCTGCCTTTCCCGTAACTCTTGCTACCATTATGCCCGCATCGCCTACGAAGGCGCGCCCCGGCTCAAGATAGACTGCGGTCTCAGGGAAGCGGTCTTTTATCAGCTTATTGATATGCCGTTCTATGGCCTCTACGGTCAGCACATTCTTTGTGTATTTAATAGGATAGCCGCCGCCTATGTTTATAAGCGAAATGGCAATGCCCGCCTCTGCCGCCATGTCAGAAAGCAGGCGCGCCTTATCGAGGGCAATGTTCCAGTTGTAGATGTTATTGCACTGCGAGCCGACATGAAAGGTAATTCCCATAGGGTTGAGCCTGCTGTCTTTGGCCATAATGAGCAATTTAAGGGCGTCTTCTATCTCAACTCCGAATTTCCTGCTTAGCGGCCATTCGCTGCCTTCGTTCGGGACGGCAAGGCGCAGATAGAGATTTGAATTGGGGGCAAGCTCTGACATTTTTATAATCTCTGCCGGGGAATCGAATGCGAAATATCTCACGCCATAGGAATACGCGCTTTCAATGAAGTCTGCTGCCTTAACAGGGTTGCTCGATATTATTCTCTCAGGAGAAACTCCAAGCATGGACAGCACATTGAGTTCCCCTTCGTTGGATATTTCAAATCCAACATCTAATGCGGCTAATAATCTCAATACCTTAGGCGATGGGTTTGCCTTAACGGCATAGAAGACCTTGCAGCCGTCTATCCCCCTGCCAACAGTGGCAACACTTCGCCTGAGCCTGTCGCCATCCATGAGCAAGACAGGAGTCTTGAGGTCAACCGTATCAATGTAGTTTAAGATCTTGAGCAAGGTTGACTTCTCAACAAGCGCTGCCGCTCTGTCTTCTATTTTAAACGATTTTACCATTTGTCTATCAAAAGATGTTATTATAGCAGAACTGTCAGAATTCTGCTTGACTATTCCGGGCAGAGACGATAACTACGCGAGCTGCGTAGCGGTGAATTCATACTATGGAGCGCGGCAGGGTTGGAGCAGTCAGGGGGTTCTTTGTTCAGGAGGGTCTTCTTAAGGGATGAGTATTTTACCCTGAGGAGATATTGGATATTGCCGCTAACGTTGTGGACAACGCTGGTTTTAATATCGCTTCTCTGCAACCTCGCATTGATAAAGCGCCACGCGCTGGATATAGTCAATGGCCAGGCGCGCGCCATGTTTGGCCTGATAGAAATGACGCGCTTGTGGAATTCTCAGCACGGCGGCGTGTATGTGCCAGTTGACGAGACTACCCTTCCCAACCCATACCTTGACGTTGAAGACAGAGAAATCATGACAATCAATGGCAAGCAGTACACGCTTATCAACCCCGCCTATATGACACGCCAGATAGGGGAGATTGCAAAAGAACATAACAGACTGTTATTTCACATTACCAGCCTGAAGCCAATCAGACCTTTAAATGCCCCCGATGAGTGGGAGACTATGGCTCTAAGGGAATTTGAGGCCACAAAAAAGAAAGAGCGGTTTGAACTTATAGAAACAAGAAGTGGCAGTTCATTCAGATACATGTCCGTACTTTTTGTGCACGAGGCGTGCATGAAATGCCATAGTAAGCAGGGCTATCATGTAGGGGACATACGCGGCGGCATTAGTATCACGTTAAAGGCAGATGATGTAATCGCTACAATTCATACCCAGCGCAATGTGGCCGCGGCCCTGCATTTTGCCGTATTTATAGTTGTATCGGGCCTGATGCTCTATGCCTTATCGAGAAGGAGAGGGCATTATTTAGCTCTTCAGAGGATAAGAGATCAACAGGAGGCACTCATTGAAGACCGCACGGCAGAGCTGCGAGACTCAAACAACCGACTCATAGAGGAGGTAAAACGGCGGCAAAAAACAGAGCAGACGCTGCGCGAATCTGAAATGATGATGGCGTCAATCACGCAGTCGGCCAATGAGGCCATCATCTCTGCCAATGCAGATGGACATATCATAACGTGGAACAAGGCGGCAGAGACCATCTTTGGCTATGCCGATAATGAAATTGTGGGCGAAAATATCACTATCCTGATGCCAGACCGTTATAAAACTCTGCACACAGGGGGAATGAGCAGATTCCTCATAGAAGGCAGACCAAAGATAATCGGAACAACCGTAGAAATCTATGCCCTAAAAAAAGACAACACAGAATTTCCCATTGAAATATCCCTGTCAAGCTGGACGGTAAATGACATAACATTTTTCAGCGCTATTATAAGGGATATTACGGCCCGCAAAAAAATGGAGGCAGAGATAAGCGACAAGACAAAGCAGCTTGAGGCATTGACCCATGATCTTCAACGCAGGGTAGCTGAGGGGATAGAAAAATATCAGCAACAGGAGCAGTTGCTCATCCAGCAGTCAAAAATGGCGGCGATGGGCGAGATGATAGGCGCGATTGCTCATCAGTGGAGGCAGCCCCTTAATGCCGTCGGCGTCTTAATTCAGGACATGCAGGACGCCCAGGCCTTCGGCGAACTTGATAAAGACTACATGGACAACTCGGTTGAAAAGGCGATGGAGCAGATTCAGTTCATGTCTAAGACTATTGATGATTTCAGGACATTTTTCAAACCGGCAAAGACAAAAATGCCGTTTAATATTAAGAAGTCCTTAGAGGAGATATTATCAATAATTTCAGCGCAGTTAGTAAACCATCAAATCATCTATAAGCTGGTATGTAGGTTTGATGACGCCGACATTGACACTGACAGCGATACGCCATGCGGCGGTATAACAGTGCTTGGCTATCCAAATGAGTTTAAGCATGTGATTGTAAACATAATAAATAACGCAAAAGACGCCATTATCGAACGCAGAGGACGAGGCGGGCTGTCTTTCGGCGAGGGTAAAATTATAATAGAAATGTCAAAAGAAGAAAAAGTTGCGGTAGTAATCAGGATAACGGACAACGGCGGCGGCATTCCCCCTAAGATAAGAGATAAGATATTTGAGCCATATTTTTCGACAAAAGGGGACTCTAAAGGAACCGGAATCGGGCTGTACATGTCAAAAGTAATAATTGAAAACAACATGGGAGGCCGACTCTGCTGTGAACATATCGAAAACGGCACAACATTTGTCATCGAACTAACTAAATGAGCGCCTAAACCGGCAGGAAAAGCACAAACCCGTTGATAAAATTGACAACTCCGGCAGCCCCAAGAGCCATGCTTATAAACCAGACCGGCTTCTTTTTCATGAGGGCGGAGATGGAGCCTAACAGGATAGCGATTTGAAGGAATATCACTGCCATGCCGAATGCCTTGGAGTGTTTCTGGGCGTCGTCGCGCAGGAGTTCAAGCCTCTTGGCCTCCGCCATGATCTCTGACTTTTCGGCCTCGTATTTTTTTATTTTCTCTGCGATTGAGGCGGCTTGTTCGCTATAGTGTTTCTGGGCATCGGCGGAAAGATTTCCTACGGCATATTTTAGTTCTGTTTCATATCTGTCTTTTTGAAGTTCCTTGATATAGCCTTTGATGCTCTTGGCCTGATAGAATGCCCATTGGTCAGACGCCTGAGACTGCGAAAGCAGCGCCTTAGTAGAAAACCCGCCCCCCTTAAAAGTTGAAAGCGTGGCCAGCACGGCAAATATGACAGTAGTCATAGCAAGATAATTAAGCCACGGTTCTTTCTTCTCCTCGGCCATTATTTAACCTCCGCGTTATGGTGAAAATTCTACGACAACTTGGCTATTGTAACATAATTCTTGCGACAATATGTAAGCGTTTAAATAATGACACAAGGGCAAAGCGCCCGGATAGATGATATAAAATACCGCCCTTCTATTGTTTCTTTATCCTGTATCTGACGGGCTGCATCCACTGCGACTATAGAATTCAGACCTGCCCATTGTTTTTCCGATGAGGTTAATCAATCTCATCGGAATGACCCAAATCGGATTAGGTAATATGGGCTCATCCTTTTTTCGTTTATCACTATGTCTTTTCAGTTTCTATGCCAGTACTTTTTCTTAACGTCCCCTACTTTTTTTATAGTGCGTTGCCCCTGGTGCGCCCGACAGCAGCCTGCGGGCGCACCTGATTAGCCCTTACTTGTTCTTTTCACCCCACACATACCAATTAGGGGCTACATATACCCAGTAACCCGCCTTGCCGGTCTGCCCGCACCATGGGCCTCCTGACCATTGGCCGTAGTCGTTGAATTCCCCATAGGTTGCCTTGTCCTTAGCGCATGGCATCATCTGAACAAGTTTACTGTACTTGCCCGAAACAGACGCCTTCTCAAGCGTTGGGTCCTCAGCGTTGACAAGTGAAACGAGCAAAAACACTAGCGCAGCAGAAAGTAGAAATGTTCTCATAGTACCGGCCTCCCGTTGATGTGATAAAAAGATTGTAGAGCAAGCTCTGTACATTAATGACATATAATTAATAAATATGTCAACATGACCATCCATAAAATGGTATGATATAGTACATGGCGAAAAACAGATTGATAAATGAAAAAAGCCCCTATCTGCTTCAGCACGCAGAGAATCCCGTAAATTGGTACCCATGGTCAGATGAGGCATTCGAGGCCGCCCGCACTGAGGACAAGCCCATATTTTTGTCCATAGGCTATTCAACCTGCCACTGGTGCCATGTGATGAGCCACGAATCATTTGAGGACGCCGAGGTCTCATCCCTTATGAACGATGCGTTTATCTCTATAAAACTGGATAGAGAGGAACGCCCGGACATAGACAATATTTACATGGCGGCCTGCCAGATGATAACAGGAGGAGGCGGCTGGCCGCTCACAATAATCATGTTTCCAGACGGCAGGCCATTTTTTGCCGCCACATACATACCCAAGCACAATCGGGGCAGCTCCTTCGGCATGGTCACGCTAATCCCTCATGTAAAACGCGCATGGCAGAGTCGGCGAGGCGAGCTTACCGCCATGGCAGACCAGATAACTAAACAGATTCAGGAACATGCCTCAACCACTGACGCTGACGGCAGGCACAATGTCAACGAAATCATGGATAAGACCTATAATGCGCTTTTAAACTTATTCGACAGCGCTAATGGCGGCTTTGGCGGCGCTCCAAAATTCCCCACGCCGCATAATATCTTGTTCTTGCTCAGGTATTATTTTGAGACTGGCAAGGACGCCGCCCTCGATATGGCAGAGATAACCCTGACCGCCATGCGCATGGGAGGGATTTATGACCACATAGGATACGCCTTTCACCGCTACAGCACCGACGCCGCATGGCATGTGCCACATTTCGAGAAGATGCTCTATGACCAGGCGCTTCTGTTGATAGCATACACAGAGGCATTTGCCGTAACGTCGGATGAGTTTTATAGACGTACCGCATATGAAATCATTGAATATGCGTTCAGAGATATGAGAAACGGGCAGGGGGCGTTTTATACCGCCATAGATGCTGACAGCGGCGGCGTTGAGGGCCAGTTTTACCTTTGGACTTATGAACAACTCATAGAGGCGCTTACGCCGGGCGAGGCTGAGGCATTTATCAGCGTTTTCGGGCTTGGCACAAATGACGCCAATCAAATCCCCCACATGGCAATGCCTGAGGATGAGATTCCAGATGACAAGCGCCGCCTTATCAACTCAGCCCTCGTAACACTCCGTCATGCGCGCAATAAGAGGGTTCACCCCGACATAGACGATAAAATCCTCACAGACCTCAACGGCCTCATGGCGGCAGCCCTGGCCATAGCAGGCCGGACATTTAACGATGAAAGTCTTCTCAGTGCCGCATCAACATGCTTAGACTTTATTGACCAGTCATTGGCGGCAGCCGATGAGCTGGGGCTATTGCACCGCTACAGAGAAGGCCAAAGCGCCGTTATGGGTACGATTAACGACTATGCCTCTGTGATTTGGGCGCTCATAGAGCTGTATCAGTCATCGTTTGACGAAAAATATCTGGTCGCGGCAAATAAGCGCATGGACTATATGATTGAGCATTTTTGGGATTTCGGGGCGGGCGGGTTCTACTTCACTGACAAGGACTCTGAAGCGCTGATAGCGCGCCAGAAGGACTTATATGACGGCGCAGTCCCCTCCGGCAACTCCATTGCGCTTCACAATATGATGCGGCTTGCCAGAATTACCGGTAACTATCAACTTCAGGACAAGGCGCATCAGATGATAGATTCGTTTTACAGTCAAGCCCTCAATCACCCGCAGGCATATACTTTTTTTGCGGCGGCAGCCGGACAGGCCGTAAAGACCGAGGCAGTGATAGCCGGGCAAGAGCAAGAGGCTAGGGCAATTCTTAGAACTCTGGGACAGACGTATCTGCCCGGCACTGTATTTGTCCTCAAGGCAGACCACAGCAAAAGTATCATACCATACACAGAAGATATGAAGGCCATTAACGGCAAACCTGCCATCTATATATGCACTGCCGGTACCTGCCATGTCCCGCTTACAGAGATTGGCGACGCGCTAAAACTCCTGAAGGCATAAGAGCAGCCGCCCTGCCCTGCCGTCGTCTGAAAAAATTCGCCTCTTTAAGGTTAAGAATCTAAATCGTAATACCGATAGTTAATTGACGACGGCGAATATTTTGCCATGAAGGAGGACGATTGTGAGCTATACGATAGCAGAGTCTTTGGGTATGAGGTCCAGACGGTTGGATGAGATTATACCCGCAGAGAAATTAGCGATGTTAGAGCCGATAATGAAGGAGTGGGCAGGCAAGTTATATAAATCCTTCGATGCCCATGTAGATAAGGACAAAATAGGGGAACATATCAAGTGGATATATGCCATGAATAATTATCAGCGTCCGAGGATTGTTTACACGTACAACCCGGAGGTTTATAAGTCTTTGGCGGCAAAGACTCTGCTTGAGAAAAAGGACTCAGTTGTCAGCATTAACATGAGAAATCAGTTATGTACGGTAGTGAAAACGCCGCTGTGGTTTTCAGTTAATACGGAGAGCGAGGTAACGTATGCCGAGCGCTTTCAAGCCCCGTTTAAACATATGATGTTGGGCCTTCCCTTTAGAAACAGCAAGGAGTTTGGACAAATGATGCGGCAGAGGCGCAGTGGCGCAAGCCGTGCGGTCTCAGAGGACTGCGCCTACCCAACATGGATGCGGCACGCGCAGCAGGATAATATCTTCAACGGCGCCGGCCTGTGGGCAGACAGCGCATGGTTTTTCCTGTTTGATTATATATCGGCAATAGGAGTTCGTAAGAACGAGGCGATAGGCAGGTACAGGGCATATCTGCAATCAGGCGTTTTGGCGTCAACATTTTTTGAAAATACCGCGGTTGTTCTCATACAACCCATAGTCACTAAATTAACGGCAGACAGCCAACTGCACTGCGACGGCGACGCTGCGATTCAGTGGAGAGACGGTTGTAAGACATTCCTGCTTCATAATGTACCTGTACCGGAACATATAGCGGTAACGCATCACAATCAGCTTGACCCTGCATTGGTATTGACCACAGATGCGCAGATACGCAGAGAAATAGTCAGAAAGATAGGGATTGACAGGGTAATAGCCCATTTTGGCG
>JAKOEO010000039.1 GCA_022321325.1 Candidatus Magnetominusculus sp. LBB02
GCGCAATAGAAAATAAGAACAAAATATGGTTTATAAACAAGGCTATGCTGTGCTAAAGTATTTTAGAAAATGAGCTTTGTTGATGGTAAGAAGATCCATCTTGGGGGGCAGCCATGAATTTTGAGATAGCATTTACAGAAAAAGAGATAACGCCGTGGGGTGGGATGGCGTTAATGAAGCAGTTTTTTCGATCGAATGGGAATAGATAAGCTAATGTCAGAGTTACCGTTTAAGAAGCCGGGGTCTAATCGTGGATATGATCCAGGTGTCATAATGAAGGGGTTGATGGTAAGTGTATGGTGCGGAGCGAATCGGTTTTCACATACAGAGGTGACGCGGGACGATGAGGTAATAAGGATGATATTTGGGTGGAAGCGTCTGCCTGGGGAGGACACATATCGGCTGACCTGTCTTACAGCTCAGGCAGGAGTTTTATACGGACTGTACGATTAAGTGTTGTTCAGTACATCTAAACTCTTTGCTGTCTGCTCCTATGCTGTTTATATAATATCTTGTCTCAACTGTCATTTTTCCGTCAACCTCTCTTTTCGATTCTACACATCCTATGCTTTTTAAGCCTTCCCATTTTTCCTTATCGATTATCCAGCCTACATCCTCTGTTATCCAATATTTTCTTCTTTCTATACGGCCATGGTCGCCGTCCACTGTTGCCCAATAACTATGGGCGATGTCCTTAAATTCATTCGCTGTTGCCCATTCAAAGTATGTTTTAACATCTTCATATAAATTCCCTTGATTGCCCTTCAATGCAAGTACATAATCCCCGTTCCCTTCTTTGATCTTCGACGCTATTTCTCTCTGACATCCCATTGCATCTATTGTTACAATACATCCCTTTATCTCTATCATGTCAAGTAATTTCGGTATGGCCATGATTTCATTAGATTTATTGCCTACCTTTTCCTGCCCCAACACAACCCCATTAGATGATGCCCAGGCACTTACCATATGTATCATCGAATTTTTGTCACCTTTCGTGTATGACCGTTTCAGTGCCTTGCCATCTATCGCTATTACCTCTCCATGCGTTATTTGGCTTATTCCCTTTATCCAATCGGCAAAACATTTCCTTAGCTCTTTCGGCTTCGGCAGCGACATCACACGTGAAATTGTATCATGCGATGGTATCCCATTGGATAGCTCTAAATATTTCTTCAACCACTCCTGCTTCTCTTTCCCATATGATTCTATGGTTACACAATCGTCTGCTCCACATATAACAGCACATATTACTATCACTATTATGTCTATCAGCTTTGTAACTTCGCATTGCCTGTCCTTGGATCCTTCAACTTTGAGAAACTCCCTAATACTGTGAATGTCTTTTCCATTCCCTTCACCTCATAAGTTGTTCTCCTCCAAGCAATTATTATGCCTTCTCTTTCTCTCTTTTTTCTAATGCGTTTGCCATGCCATGAGGTAAATTTGCTTGAAGTACGCTATGAATCTATGATACAATACACTGATTATTAGGTCTGTCAGAATGCAGGATGGCGTAACATGCAGGCTTAGAAGAGGAGGGCAGCGTTGGTTAAAAGGGTTCAGGTCAGCCAGCTTAAACCTGGGATGTTTATTTGTGACCTTAACTGCAGCTGGGTCGAGCATGACTTTATCTTAAGCAAGTTTAAGATAACAAGCGAAAAAGAAATACAAAAAATTCGTGATCTCGGCGTTGTGGAAGTCTCCATAGACACCACGAAGGGCCTTGATTTGCAGTCTGCACCATCCGAGGACAAGGCCAGAAAAGAGGCCGAGACTAAGTTCATTAAAAAGGCCGATGATTTAGATGAGCCATCCAGAGAGATACCGCTGTCTAAGGAGATGGATAAGGCAAAAATTGTAAGAAACGCAGCCAAGCAGACTATTAAAAATGTCCTTGCAGACGTAAGAATCGGCAAACAAATTGATATGAATCAGGTGGGGCAGATAGTCCCTCAAATGACCGACTCCATATTCAGAAACAAGGACGCCCTTATTGGGCTAAGCAGGATTAAAAGCGTAGATGAGTATCTCTTTTTCCATTCCGTAAGCGCCTGCGTCCTGATGATTTCCCTTGGCCATGCGCTTGGCATAAGCAGAGATATAATTGACCAGATAGGTACCGGCGCACTCTTGCATGACATCGGCAAGGTGAAAGTAAACCAGACTATACTCAATAAACCCGGGCGCCTTACAGACGATGAGTTCACTCAAATAAAGGACCATGTGGTCTTAGGCTATGAGATTCTTAAACAGATCCCAAACATACCGGAGGTTGCCCTCGTTGTTACGCATCAACACCATGAGCGTTATGACGGTACCGGTTATCCCAATAAATTAAAAGGCGACGGCCTTTCTATTTATGGCCAAATGGCCTCTATTATAGATGTATATGACGCCCTTACGTCAGACAGGTGTTATCACAAGGGGATGCAGTCAACTGACGCGCTCAGAAAAATTTTTGAGTGGAGCAACGCCAACTTCAATCCTGAGATTGTTCAGCACTTTATAAGATGTGTCGGCGTCTATCCAATCGGCACCTTAGTCAGGCTTGACAACAATCGTCTTGCCGTAGTGATTGAATCAGGCAAAGAGGCGCTGACTAAGCCTAAAGTACGCATTATATTTAACCTGAAAGCCAAGGCCTTTGAGAAAACTGAGGACATAGATTTAGCCAAACCCAATGTACGCATTAACATAGTCTCATGGGAAGACCCATCCAAATACGCCGAGTACGATATTAACCCTCTGCAATACACCGACTTAATGACCTAAACGCCGGCAGTTTATCTCTGGCTTGAGACAGGCACGTCTGATTAATTGACAAAAAGGCGGCGAAACCTGTAGAGTACTGATGTGTCAGGCGGTGCATATCAGAACGCCGGGATAGGCCGGAAAGTTAGGGCGGCTGTGTTTTTCTCGCTCATGCTTTGTTATTCCTTTGCCTTTGGCGGTCAGCGTGAGGGTGCCGCCGCATCTCTTGAGATCTCAGACATCTCTGTTTCACAGGACGGCAGGGTTTCTCTGTCTGCGGCTGTTGCGGATAGCGGCGGTCAGGCCGCGGGATTGAAAAAAGACAGGTTCGCCATTGACATAAACGGCAAAAGCATCTCCGAGTTCTCGCTTAAACAGACATCCCCCACCCCAACGTCATTAATCATTCTTGTAGATGTAAGCGGAAGCATGAAAGGCGTTCCAATAGTCGAGGCAAAGAAGATTATCACACAACTCATGGGTTACCTCAAAGAAGACGACTACGCGGCTTTGACAACCTTTGGCGTTGGAGTCAATAAAACCATAGGATTTACTAAGGACAAGGACATAATCGCCGGCAGCGTGGATGGGCTGCGGGCTGTTGAAAACAGAACGGTACTCTTTAAGTCCGTCATCGAGGCGGTTAAACAGGCGGCCTCATCCCCAACGGGCAAGTCAGCAATCTTGTTGATAACAGACAGCAAAGATGACCACAGCGACATTGACGAGGACGAGGTCATAGCCGCCGCTAAACAATCACCCACGCCGATTTACACGGTGGCCCTTGGCGAGTATGATTATATAGGTATCCTGAGAAGCATTTCAAGGCATAGCGGCGGCCAGTTCTTTCTGTTTCCAAAGTACGACGACATTGCGCATTTAGCGGCGTCTGCTATTTCAGGGCAAACCTCAACATATGTGTTTGAGTTTCCATACGCAGCCCCTCAAGGTAAATATACCGCGGCGGTCAAAGTTAACTATGGCGGGGTTGAGATAGCCGCTAAGAAGGAATTCGCAATCAACGCCACAAGGGAAGAGACAAAGCCGCCCACTGAATCGCCGAAGCCTGTAGCGGCCACAGAGCGCCCGGCCACAGGGCAGCCGACTCTAAACTTACTGCTTTTGGCAGTTATTGTCATCCTTGTCGCCTATGTGATTGTTAAAATCAGAAGGCAAGGCCCGCGCGATGAGGTAAAATCCGAAGATATTAAGAAACTACAAACCCAGGCCGCAACCACAGCCGATATGCTAAATAAAATGGAGTTGGCAATTAAAACGGTATCAGACAAAACCACCGCAGCCCTCTCAGCAGAGATAAAGGCCGTAGGCGGTCAGATATCCGCCGTATCAGGCCGCATTGACGAGGCCGCAGGCTTTGTTAATGACGGCTTAGCTGCCACGCAAACGGCCATCAGCGCCGTTGCGACTCAAAACGAAGCAGGTCTTAGCGGCCTGAAAAATGACATCACCTCATCCAAAGACCGCATAATCGAAAAAACCACGGCGCTTACCGCAGCCCTCTCAGCAGAGATAAAGGCCGTAGGCGGTCAGATATCCGCCGTATCGCGGCAGATTGACAATACCCTTACCGCCATGAAAAGCAGCGTTACAGACCTGCTTAATAATCTCAAAGACGCCTCTGCGACAAAATACCAACAGGAGTTTGCAAACCTGAAGACAGAAATATCAGCCCTTGAAGGCATTCTATCCAGCATAATGTCGAAACAGATTGAACATTTCGAACGCCAGTCAACAGGCGCCGCCCTCTACGACGCCAGCTCAATAGATGAGACTCTTTATAAGGACAACATAGCAGCCCTTGAACTAATCGAAGGCAGACTAAACGAAATAGAATCGGCGGTAACGGCTCTGGATTCCAAGATAATTAAATCCACCGCTCAACAATCATCAACCGGCACGGCAGTTACAAATAAAATCAATGCCTTAGAGGAAAAGATAGCCGGTATTCCAGGGCATTTGGATACATCCATTGACGCAATGAAATACAGCATAGCCGACCTTGTCAACACCATAATGGACATAGAGAAGGCTCACGGGCTGCCACCCGGCCAGACGCTTGAAAAGATCGAAAGTCAAATAATAGGGATTGAAAACTCTATAACGCTGCTGGCAGCTGAAATCAAAAGGGGTGCGGGCATACAGAAGAGCCATGTTCTGCCCGCTAAGGCACCTGAGCCCAGTGCGCTTGAGGCGATAGTATCAGACCTGTCGCGGCAGATGGAGGGTGCGCTTTATGCGGTCAAAGACAGCATAACCGGCATGGAAAGCGCCATAAAGGACGCCTCTTTTGCTTCTTACGCCAGAGAAATTGGCAATATGAGAAAGGATGTGGCCTCTGTCAGGGACGCCTTGGCGGAGGTTATGAGGTTTCTATTGATTTTGACTGAATAAACCGTGGATTTAACAGGAGATATTGACCATGTACGATGCAGAGATAAGCCGCAGCAGCCCAGGGTGTTTTCTCTTTCTGATTGACCAGTCCGGCTCGATGAGCGACCCCTTCGGGGGCAGTATGACTATCTCCAAGAGCCAGGGCGTGGCTGATACGATAAACAAATTGATTGCCAATCTGGTATTAAAATGCACAAAGGACGACGGCATTCGCGATTACTTTGAGGTCGGCGTCATAGGATATGGAAATCCGGAGGTAGCCCCGGCCTTCTCCGGCATTTTTGCCGGTCAGGAGCTTATCAAGATAGAGGCGCTTGGCAACAATCCCCTCAGAATAGAGGAGCGTATGCAGCAGTTCCCAACAGAGGGCGGCGGCACTGTGGAAAAACCCGTGAAATTCCCTATATGGTTTGAGCCAGTGGCAAACAGCGCCACCCCGATGTGCAAGGCTATCTCGTATTCGAAAACTATTATAGAGCGCTGGAGCAATGAACATCAAAACAGCTACCCGCCCATTGTTATCAACATAACTGACGGAGACTCAACAGACGGCAATCCCATTCCCTACGCAATGGACCTCTACAGGCTTGGCACAAACAACGGCAACGCGCTTTTCTTTAACATCCACATATCCTCGCAAAAGGCCGTTCCAATACTCTATCCCGACAAAGAGGCGCCGCTTCCTGACCAACTGGGCAAGTCCCTGTTTGAGATGTCAAGTATGCTTCCAGAGCCAATGATGCAGGCCGCACAGAAAGAGGGTTTTAACGTTGCCGCTAACTCTCGCGGCTTTGGTTTTAACGCCGACCTGGTCTCTCTGATTAAATTCATAGATATTGGCACGAGGGTTGGGAATCTAAGATAGACACTGCCGATAATAAACTTCACAGAGGACTTAGGGTCTACAGAGTCCAAAAAAACGGCAATCAGCCAGAAGACTATGAGGACGCATACGGCTTTAACAACAATACCCTGTGCATTGCCGACGGGGCAACCGAGTCCGTATTCTCAAAAGAATTTGCAAACATGCTGGTAGAGGCGTTTATCTCTGCCGCCGCCCTGTCATCTGCCGGGCTAAGGCAGGCACTACAGATGTCTATTGATAAGGCCGGTACAAAGTGGGCAGAGTTCATGCTCACAAGGACACTGCCGTGGTATGCAGAGCAAAAGGCCGTACAAGGCTCTCATGCCGCCATGACCGGCGTAAGATTAGTTTCCTCTGACAACCCCGGAAAGTTATTCTTTCAAAAACGTTCCTATCGCTGGGAGGCTGTAAGCGTAGGCGACGTATGCCTGTTTATCATTTCAGGGGATGAGCTGACAGACGCCTTCCCCATTAACAGTTCAGATGAGTTTGACAATGTGCCCAGTCTGATATCGTCCCTGCAGGGCAGCGCTGACACTGCCAATATCAAAACAAAAAGCGGAGAGCTGCGCCATGGCCAGACGCTGCTCTTGATGTCTGACGCCCTTGCCGAATGGTTTTTAAAAAGCCGCGAAAATGGCTTTCTCCCGTGGAAGACATTAGGCAGCATAAAAAATGAGGCAGACTTTAAACACTTTATTAACGACCTGAGAGCACGAAAGCTGATAAAAAACGATGACGTAACGGCGCTCTCTATAACCGTTGGCAGGAAGTCGGCATGATGAGATTCCCGCTTGCCCAGGAGTATCAGCAGGCCCTCCAGAGGCCGGACTTATCGCTTTTTGATAACGAGTTAAAAGGCGGGAAAGTAGAGCTTGACAAGCTGGGACTGCCGCGGGCGAGGTCTGGCAATTTCGCCTCGGTCTATAAGATATTTGCGGGCGGGGCCGTATATGCGGTCAAATGTTTCCTCAACGCACCCGGCGATTTACAGATGCGCTGCGAACAAATATCAGACTATCTAAAGGGGATTAACTGCGTCTACTTTCTTGATACACAGTACATTGCCAGAGGGGTAAGCGTCAACGGCCAGACATTTCCCATATTAAAAATGCCGTGGCAGGAGGGCATCCCGATAGACAGATACATCGGGCAATGCGTAAAAAGACAAGACAAACAGGGCATATTAAACGCCGCCGGGCATTTTCTTAACATGTACAAGACGCTGCGGTCATATGGCGTTGCCCACGGAGACCTCCAGCATGGAAACATACTGATTACGCCGGACGGCGGCCTTGTCCTCATTGACTACGACGGCCTGTATTGCCCCTCGGCATGGCTTAAATCAGGACATGAGTCAGGACATCCAAACTATCAACACCCAAAAAGAAACTCATCCCACTACGACTTGCAAATAGATTCTTTCCCTGCCATTGTCATCCTTACGGCCTTAACAGTGCTGGCGGCTGACTTAGGCTTCTGGCAAAGGTACTATAACGGCGACAACCTGCTGTTTTGCGGGCGGGATTTTCTCAATCCCAACCAATCGCCGCTATTCAGGACGCTTGCGGCCTGCTCTGATGATTCGATTAGGAGACTTGCGGCAGAGATTGCGGCTGCCTGCATGTGCTCATATGAGAAAATGCCGGATTTCACAGCGCTTCTTGAAGAGCTAAACACGGCAGGCGGCAATTTGCCGCCGCTGATTTTGGCAAATTCATGGCAGCCTAAAGAGAGCGTAGAGCCGCATGATAAAACTGTGGTTGAGCCTGTTAATCCTGTGAACAGCATTGCTGCTTCCGCAGGAATGACCACGATGCAAGCAGTATGTCAGGACAAGGTCATCTGCCGAAACTGTAGCGCCCTCAATGGCCAGTCGGCGGCGCTGTGTTTCTTTTGCGGCTATGTCCTCAGCATACCGCTTGTGCCTATTCAGCAGCAGGAGGCGGTGCGGCTGCCTGACCGTCCAACTGTGCAACCCGATACAGGCGTATCTTTTTTTGCAAAGTTAAAATTGACCATTCTCTATTTCATTTTGTTTTCTCTGGCCATTGCCGCATATGACCAGACTGACAACAATCGCGACATCCCGCTAAGAATATTGGCATTGTTAAATGAAGGGAAAGACAAGCTGCTTGCCAGGATAAAAGACAGAAGCGGCGAGATAGCCGTGTGCTCAAAACTCATCGCCGCCTCGCCAAACAACGCCGCCGCATATTTTAAAAGAGGCGATGCGTACATGAAGGCCGGCCGCTTTAGCGAGGCCGCCGCCGACTATAAGGCTGCCGCAAGAATAGCCATAGAGATGCCGGCACAAAGGCAAGTGAATACTAAGAATAATGCTATTGATAACAACAGCGGCTCAAAGTAAATGAAGGGGGGCGATATGGCAGTCGGCATGGAGGAAGTCTCTCATAGTAAGAAGCCCTCAGCGCAGTTGAGCTATGACCCTCTATATGCGGCCATTTTGTTATTAGTTTGCCTGACGCTAATAGTTTTTTTGCCGGTAAGGAACAGCGAATTTACCAACTTTGACGACGACCTATATGTAATAAATAATCCACACGTAAACACGGGGCTGACAGTTGAAAATATAAGGTGGGCGCTGACATCGTCCGAGTTCAGCAATTGGTTTCCACTTACGTGGATTTCTCATATGCTTGACGTGCAGTTATTTGGGCTTCGTCCCGATGGACACCATCTTAGCAATCTGTTTATTCACACGGCCAATGTTATTGCAATGTTTTTTGTCTTTTTCAGGCTTGGGATTTCTCTTTGGAGGAGTTTCTTTATAGCCGCCCTGTTTGCCGTCCACCCTGCCCATGTGGAGTGTGTGGCGTGGGTTTCCGAACGTAAAGAGCTGCTTTGTACGTTTTTTTGGATGGCAGCCATATTGGGCTATGTACGCTATGTCAGAAGACCATCGGCGGTAACCTACGGCATTGTATTGACCTGTTTTATTTTGGGGTTGATGTCAAAGGCGATGATTGTGACGCTGCCGTTTGCGCTCATTTTGCTTGATTACTGGCCGCTTAGGCGCTTTGGGCTTGGGCGGCGCGTTGTGTTAGAAAAAATCCCCCTTTTTGCGCTTTCTGCCGCTGTGGCAGTCCTTACAGTTTTTGCCCAGGAGCAAAGCGGGGCGATTAAGACGCTTGAGCTGTTTGCCCTTGAGCACCGCGTCTTAAATGCGTTTATTTCTTATGTCAGATATTGCCTGAATTTCATTCTGCCATATGACTTGTCTGTGATGTATCCTCATGAGAAAACGCTCTCGATACTCAAAGGGGCTTGTGCCTTTGCAATCGTTGCCCTTGCCACGGGATTTGCACTCTGGAAGGCCAGGACACTGCCATACCTGACTACAGGCTGGCTATGGTTTTTGGGAACTCTGATACCGGTTATCCAAATCGTCCAGACGGGGCTTCACGCGATGGCGGACAGGTATACCTACATCCCATACACGGGGCTGTTTATCATAGCCGCAATGGGACTGCCGCAGGTATTAAAAGACCGCGGCAGGGCTGCCGCGGCGCTGGGCGCGGCAGCCGTAGTGTTGTGTGCGCTTTTGTCTGTGAATCAGTTACGCTATTGGAAGGACTCTGTTACGCTGTTTAGACACGCGGTTTCTGTAACAAAGGACAACTATCTTGCCTACAACAATCTTGGCTGTGCGTTAAGCCAAAAAGGACGGGACGCCGAGGCCGTTGCCGCCTTTGAAAAGTCATTTGCCATCTATCCAAACAGCGCCGTCATCCATGTAAACGCGGCCAATATGATGGTATGGACAAACAGGAAGGAAGACGCCCTCAAACATTTTAAGACGGCGCTTGCGCTTGACCCCGCAAGCACAGCCGCATATGTCGGGGCGGGCGTGGCGCTTCTGGCTCTGAACAGGGCAGGCGAGGCAATCCCATACTTTGAGAAGGCGCTGTTGCTTGAGCCAAATCTTTCGGCGGCGGTCTCTTATCTGAATGCGGCAAAGGCGCAGGCGGCATTGAAATAGCGGCGCAGCAGAGGCGCCGGCTCACGCAGCAGTATTACCCGTGTCTTTCGGCAGCATGGTCAGTGCACTTAGGAGTGCGGCCCTTGCGGCATGTGAGGCGCCTGGCGGGATTACCTTATCGTTTATTTTCAGCCCTACGGGGATGTTTCTTTTTATCAGCGACAGAACTGTATATGTTACACAGGATATCCTCTGTTCCATGTCCATGATTCCAGTCTTGTCAAAGTCAATAAGGACAGGATCAAAGGACATCGAAGACAGCTCTTTGGTCTTCAGTTTGCCTGTACGCGCCGTTGCCTTCCAGCTTATGTATTTTAACGGGTCACCCTGCACGTAGTTTCGTATGGATACTATGTCTGCCTCAAAGCCTGTTTGGTCTGAAGGGCTCTCTCCACCGAATGCCATGTCTTGCTGATATGTACCCGGCAGCGTGCATTTTTTGGGGGCGGGAAACACTACAAACTCAGTGGGAAGGCTTAACCTCGTACATCTCATAAAAAAATTAAACGGAAATACGGAGCAGATATCAATATCTCCTGCCAATTGAACCCCCCTTTGGGAAAACTGAAAGGGGATTAATTTATATTGTGCCGACTTTGCATCAACAAAAGGAAACAGCGCCTCAGCCTGCCCGACCGAGCAATTAAGCAGGAAGCCCGGCAGGAAGCTGCGTCTGTTTACAATCGTAATCTTCATTGGGAATTCAACGCCTGCAAACACCTCAGGCGGGACTTCAATTGATACTTCAAGCCTGCTTAGATTGCGTTTGCCGAATATCCCGGATACGCCCATAAAGCCAAGCAATGCTGCCGTTATCAGGTAGATGAGGTTATTGCCCGTGTTTGCCGCCGATAGGCCCAGAAATATGGACAACGCTATATAAATCCAGCCGGCTTTATTAATTCTGATTACGCCGGGGCGGGCAGGTCTTCTATTATGGATTTTACAATCTCCTTCTTTGTGTTTGAGTCAATGTCTTCTTTAAACAATACACGATGGGAGATAGTGAACTCTGCAAGGGCCTTTATGTCTTCCGGAATAACGAAATCGCGGCCACAGATAAAGGCGTGCGTCTTGGCCGTATTGTTTAGCGCAAGCGCCCCGCGCGTGGAAAGCCCGGCATAAATATATTTGTGAGTCCTTGTCATCTGCACAAGGGTCATTATGTAGCCGAGAATCTTCTCTGACACAAAGATTTTGTCTTTGATATGGTTTTGCATTTCAACCGTCTCGGACTTATCCATGATTGGGCTTAGGGAGTATAGCTCTTCGCGTCTGCTTCCTCCTCTGAGGATTTGCATCTCGGCGTCTTTGGGCGGGTAACCCAGTCCGATTTTCAACATGAACCTGTCAAGCTGTGACTCAGGAAGGGGAAATGTGCCATACTGCTCGACCGGATTTTGAGTTGCGAGGACAAAAAAAGGCTTTACCAGCTTGTACGTCTGTTCCTCTATTGTAACCTGTTTTTCACCCATTGCCTCAAGCAGGGCACTTTGGGTCTTTGGGGTTGCCCTGTTAATTTCGTCAACGAGGACGATATTACAAAAAATTGGCCCTTTGTGAAACTCGAACTCCCCTTTGTTCTTATTGTAAATCGAAAGGCCGGTGATGTCAGTCGGCAAGAGATCGCTTGTGCATTGGATTCGCCCAAACTCAAGGCCAAGCGCCCGTGCAATGCCGATTGCAAGGGTCGTCTTGCCGAGGCCCGGCATATCTTCAATCAGCAGATGGCCACGGGATAAAAATGCGATGAGCGACAACTTTATCGCCGTTTCTTTGCCATGAAGAAACGGCGACAGGCAATTCAGTATGCTAAGTATTCGCTCGTTTTTAATCTCAAGTTCGTGCGTCTATGCCTCTTTGCTGACGAGACTTCCCGCTCCAACGCCGCTAACACCCTGATTGGCAGGCATATTCTGAATCAGCGTCTGTAAAAATGCCTGAAGCGAAGCCAGCCCGCCTGCATTGGCACCCGATGTACCGGCGGCATTTCCTTGCAGAGTTTTTACAAGGTTGTCAAAGGCGCTGCTCAACTGTGAAACGGCGCTGTTTGTCCCCGAGGTATTTGAGCTGACGCTTTGCAGGAGACTCTGGAGATTTGTTTTCAGATTTGAGTAGTTATCAGATGCTGGCGCAGAGCTGCCGCCCGACTGGGAGTTCTGGCTAAGGGCTGAAAACAAGCTGTGCATAAAGGAATGGAGAGCCTGCTTATCGGCGTTGTTTGAACCGGATTTCGTGTTATCGCTGCCGGTGTCGGAAGCAGATGTCGTAGCCGGCGTTGCGCCCGGTACAGATGCAGTGATTCCAAGCTGGCTTAACGTCTGCATTACGGCGTTCATAAAGGAATTACCATGTCCTCCGCCTCTCGGACCTTGAACCTTTCCCTTGTCGTTGTCGCCGTCTGTGTCATTTACCGTACCTTTACCCTGTGACGTCTGAAGCAATATAGACTGCTGATAACTGGTATAAACTATACCGCCGCTAACACTGTCAACTCCTGCCATAACAACCTCCTTTTATCGCTATTAATAGCGTTGTCAATTAATACCACTTTAAACACTTATCGGTTTAATCACGTGAATACTTTAGCGATAAATTTGCCTATTTTTTTTAGTCATCCTCATAGGTAATTTCCCTATGACTGTTGACAATTGCCTTGTATAATAATCTGCCTTCTACCTATTGATTCAATATTGCATTCATGTAATAATTAACTGACAGCTGCACACATTCGTAAGTGTTGCAAGCCTTTAGTCAGCGATGCAGTGCCCGCACCTGCTGATTGAGGCTTAGTTTAGCGGCGGTCTGATATGGGGGTGCCGAATGAAGATTCTCATTTTTGTGATGTTTGCAGCCGTAGCTTTAATGTTTCTGCTAAAGCTTGGGGCTGACCAAAGGCCTGCTTTCATAACAGCCAATGAAACCAATAGTGAGAGTAACGGCTCTCTTAAACAGGCCGGTTATGTCTCCGGCGGCCCCGCAGCCGGCACTGACAATGTCACGTATAAAGATTCCCCTTTTTCGATACTTGGGCCATACGAGTATTGGATGAACTCCCGTGAGGTAATTTCCAAAGAAGGGGTGAACAGCCTGCTTTCCGACCTTGGCGTCAAATGGGTTGAGGAGATGCCATTTGAGCGCAATAATCTCCCTGGCAATATAAATATATACACGCGGGTAGGCGTTTTCCCCGGCATATCCCCGCCTAACATTGATTATGGCAGATATCTGCCGTTACTTAAGAGTCAAATCGAGTCATTAAAGGACCGGATAAAGTATTATGAGATTGACACAGAACCTTCTGGGGCATTTTCTCGTTGGAACGACAACGCAAGCAAATATGCCGAGTTCTTGAAGCAATCCTATATGGTAATAAAGGCCGCGTGTCCCGATTGCTATGTTGTGCTCGGCGGCCTGCCCGGCGCTGGAGTCGGCGTCTCGCCCAGAGATCCAAACGGCGTTTTCTTAACAACTATATTGAACGATAACGCAAGCGGTTATTTTGACATCTTTGAGTTTAAACAACATTTCATTAGCATAAAGGATTACAGGATAATTAAGACTCGCATGGATGTCTATGGCAAGATACTCTCCAATTACGGCGACAATATCAGTAAAATGCCTGTTTTTTTGGAGACTGCCATGTACGATGGCAACCCTCAGTCACCGATGTTTAACCTTCCCTCTCAAACGGAGACAGAACAGGCCATAGGGCTGGTCAAGACTTATGTCTATGCCATTTCCATAGGAATAAGCAAAATCTACTGGAATGGCGTTATCGAACTCTATAATTTCGGCGGGAGCGCCAGAGATCCTTTTGACTTTTATGGCCTTGTCAATAATGTGAAAAACGACGGTAATTCATATAAGAAACTTGCCTACTATAGCTACAAAAAAATGGTTGAAATCCTTGAGGGTTCTGATTGGAAGCAAGTTACGACGATAAAGGACGCAGGCGGGTTGTTTGTGTGCAGGTATTTAAAAAACGGTAAATACATTTGGGTAGTCTGGAACGATAATCAGAGGCCTATGTCCATAACTATGAATGTTGGCGGACTTTCAAAAGTAAAAATAACTAAGTCCGTGCCTGATGCATCCTCGGGGAAACAGATATCGGATTATAGCAGCGCATTTACAACCTCAACGGTTACCACAAATGGGGCTGATTTGACCATTACAATAGACATGACACCAGTTTACATAGAAGAAAGCCAATAAGTCACACCGAATAATACCACGTTGCAATCATAGAGGTAAAGAATTTCAAAACTCCGTCATTCCGGCTTGTCCGGAATCTGTCTATGCACATTAGTCGGCCAAAGAAGATTCCGGACAAGCCGGAATGACGATAAGGCAAGGCAGGTGGAGACGGGGTTTCGGCTGTGAGTAATAATCTACTTATATGACTGCAACTTGGTATAATTTATTGGCATATATGGCTTCGTTTGAATAATAACTGCTGTTTCAGAACAATTATAGTAAACCTTTTTCTCTGGACAGTGTCTAATTATCATGTGTAGAGCAGATTACACCGCTGCCTCTTGAGGGGCTGCAATAATGTCAGTATGGAGGGAATTGAATGAAAAAGCTGGTTGGTGTTGTTGCCGTGTTGTGTTTGTTGATGTTTGCCGTTACCGTTAATGCCGAAACTCAAACACAGGACGCCGGCAAGAAGGACCACTATAAGGCTATGAAAAAAGAGAGAAGGGAAAAACTGCTGAAAGCGCTCGCCCTGGACAAAGACACCTCTGCAAAGCTCACTGCCGTAATGGATAGTTACTCGAAGAAGAGACACGAGGCAATGAAGTCCATGAAGGAAGACATCAAAGCGCTCAGAGAGGCCGTAAATGGCCGCAAGGCCGACGCTATTAAAGAGGCGCTTGGAAAGATAGAGGAAAGCCATAGCGCGTTTAAGACCATGATGGAATCGGAAAAGACTGAAATTAAAGGCATTCTTTCAGACGAGCAGCGAGCTAAGTTCGTACTTTTCATGGTTGACGCCCACAAACACCACAGAAATGCTGAAAAGCATGAGAAGCCCAAAGAATAAATCTTAATCTGAACAAGGATGGGGCATGTGCCCCGTCCTTGTCATCAGGTTTTCCTTAGCAGTAGTCCGTTATACCACATGCTGTCCAAAGTATAGTTGTTTTGAATCCACTGCGGAATACCTGCCGGGGCGAGGTAGTCCAGCTCTGAGGCATGAGACATGAAAATAAATTTTGGCGGGGTTCTCTGCAAATCCTCTCTAAGACGGCGCTCTTTCTGTTCCGTCGTCTCTTTAACCGTTTGAGTAAGGAAGATGTGCGGGAACAAGAACAGGTATTTTGTGGGTGAAAGTCTGCCTGACTGTAAATACATATATTTATCGTACGTAGGAACCCATATGGTATCGCTTGTTTGAGTGCGTTCTTTTATATAAATGGCTATTGGCTCCTCCGCCACTGACGACTGTTCGTAGGAGAGCATGTTGTAAGCTGATTTGGCAATGTCATAGTCAAACAGTACAATAGATAATGTCAAGACCGCAAATACTGCTGCAGAGGACAATATCCTGCCCGCATACTTCCTCAGATTGAACGTCAGAAATGCCGCTCCACATGCCGCAGCCATTATAAAGCCCGGCATAAGCTGAATATAGTAGTGGTTGAAGTGGTTAGACTGAATATTTACGGCAAGAAGGCTCATAAAAAACCAAAAGACAATTACAACCGGCATATATTGATATTGCCGCACAAAACTCTTTTGAAACACGCCTAATATGCCAACTGCAAAAAATACGTCCACCGTTTTGGCAAATAAGACCAGATTCGTGAAAACGCTGACACTATTGGCAAGCCTTTCAGTAATGCCCGCCGAGTGGAGCATGCCGTCTTTTGAGAGTACCAAGTTGAAATTAAACATGTCAAGCCAGTCCATCAAAGTGCCTGTGTAAATAAAATAAATCAGGGCTAAAATCAAAGGAAGAAAAACGCCAATGGCAAGCAGCAGCCTCTTAGGCCTGTCTTGAGCTGTCAAATAGGCTATCCACGGCAGCGCGGAAAGCAAAAAAGGCTCTTTAGTAAATACCGAAAGAGAAAAGAAGATACCGGCCAAAATAATCAGAGGCGAGCGCCGCCCTGCCCCTATCGCAAAAAGTACGCCCAAGAGCATGAAGACAGAGGCGTACTCCTCGGTAAAATTCCCCATCGTGAAGGTTATAGGGGAATAAAAATAAATCAAAAACAATACAGTAAATACTGCGGTTATCCAGTAAGAGAGAAATGTCCTGGCGGCGATTATAAAGAACGCCAAGGCCACACATACCGCAAAATACCGCTCCGCAACCCTTACAGCGTTAAAAGTGCCGTCACCTGCTTTTAAGGCGAGGGCATTGATGACAAATATAACGGGTTGTTTATGGTCCCATACATCGCGGTACAGGAGCTTGCCATTTATCAGGTGATAGGCGATATTTGAAAAAATAGCCGCGTCAGAGTCAGGCAGCACGCCTGATGAGTAATTCAAACACCGCCAGCCGATGTACAGCACAGGCAGCGCAAGGATTACATATGTTAAGCCCTGAGTTTTGCGCATGGTCTGCTTATGAAACGCCGCTGGCGGTCATCTCCACAGATATTACTTTCGATACGCCGGGTATTTCGTTTGTCACCCCGTAGATGTAGTCGGCTGATTCCATAGTCACGCGATTGTGCGTAATCACTATAAACTGAGTCTTTCCCGCAAGGTCTTTCAACATCGAGGCAAACCTCACGGTATTGGCGTCGTCGAGGGCTGCGTCGGCCTCATCTAAAATGCACATGGGGGTTGGCTTGATTAAAAAACCTGCAAAGACCAGCGAAATGGCCGAGAGGGTTTTCTCGCCGCCAGAGAGCAGATTTATGTTTTGAAGCCTCTTCTCAGGCGGCTGAACCGCTATATCTATGCCGCACTCCAGAATATTTGTAGTTTCTGTGAGTATAAGCTCTGCCCGCCCGCCGCCGAAGAATTTTTTGAATGTCTCGTCAAATTTTAAATTCAGCAAGTTAAAGCCGTCGGTGAGCTTTTGCCTTGTCGTTGCGTTAATCTTAGCAATGGCCTCGTTCAGTTCGGCAATGGATGTTAACAAATCTTTTTGCTGTGACAGGAGAAACTCATAGCGTGTGGCCAGGGCCTCATACTCTTCGATGCTTGCAAGGTTAACAGGGCCAACCTCGGCGATTTTAGCCTTGAGTGCCGGCATTTTCTCCTCTTCCGCCTCTGACAGAGGGGGGGCATCGAGGTCGTCAATATCCTTGCCATAGTTGGTCGCTATACTGCCCTTTATGTGTTCTATTCTCAGACGGACCTCTGTCAGTTTAAGCTCCAGTTCGGTCAAATGTCCGCGGCTCTGTTCATACTGGCGGCGCATGGAGCCAAGGACTGCGTCAATGTCGTGCAATTCCCTTATTTCGCCTTCGATTTGCGCCTTTTGCTCTGCAATGCTGGTTTTTAGCGCCGCGGCGTTTTCCATTAGCAGGGCAAGCCTCTGAGCTTCTATTTGGATTTCGCCGCCGAGGGTTTCCTGTTTTGCCGTGAGACCGTCTATTTCAAGATGTGCATCTTGTATTCGCACATCGAGTGATTCGATTTTCCTTGCATGTGAGGCATGTTCAGAACGGGCTGCACGCAGTCTTTCTCTCATGCCTGTTATGGAGGCCTTTTTCTCGGTAAAAGAGGCGCGGAGGGTCTCAAGATAGCCCTTTTTGTCTGTAACCGAAACTCTAAGCTCCTCGATATAGGCGTTTATCTCTTCTTTTCGGGCATGTGTCAGCGCCTCCTCTTCCTGGCGCTGTTTGAGTTTATCGCCGCCGGCCTGGATTTCCCTGTCAATCTGCTCTGATTCAACCTTCATGTAGTGTAGTTTTTGCGTGAGCCGGTCTTTGTCCTCTGTGTGTTTTTTCAGATTGAGCCTCAATATGGAGAGTTCCTTGTCCATTGCCGAGAGGATATTGTCTATTGTGTGCAGGTCTTTTTTCAGCGTGTCGCGCTGCAGGACTGTGGCGGCAAGGCGCTGTTGAAGTATGGCAAGCGCCTCTGTGGAGGCGGCGGTCTTGTCCTTTAGCTCTCTGATTGAACGCAGGTGTTTTAATATTGCGCCGCCCTTGCCGGTTGTAACTACGCCTGAAGGCTCAACCACATCGCCGTCTAATGTGGCGAAGTGGCGGCGGCTGCCCTTTGATAGCAGCAGGAGGGCATGTTGTATGTCGTTGACAATGACATAATTACCAAGAATCGCCCGTATTGTCTCTGCGTATTGCGGCTCTGCCGTAACCACGTCAACCGCGTTGATACAGCCCTCATCTGCGGCAGCGGTGGCTGCCATTTCTCGGTGTGAGTTTACTACAAGGGCGGTACGCCCTGAGGCGCGCTCTTTCAGAAATCTAACGCCCTTATTCAGCGCCTCAAAATCCTTGACAATAAACCCCTTTATCTTATCGCCAAGTGCGGCCTCAACGGCGGTTTCGTATTCGCCGGGAACCTCAATTATGTTAGAAAGAATGGCTGCGGCCTCGATATGCCGCATAAATTCCTTGACGTTTAAATCGGCAGCCGTTATCTCCTCAAGCGATTTGAGCCTCGATGTGTCGGCGGCAAGGGATTCCCTCAGGGCGGCTATCTCAGCGCGGGTAGAGTCAAGCCCGCGCTCAAGAGCCTCGAACTCGCCTGTGACGGCGTCTTTCTTTTTCTTATTTGAGTCAATAGCCTCCTGTCTTTGGATGATTGTTTGCTCTGATTTTTTGATTTCGCTGACGTGTGTATTATGTTCGGCCTCTGCGTGTTTGAAGAACGACGCGGCGGAGTCCTTCTTTTGCTTTAGCGACCCTATGGAGGATTGAATTCTTGAGGCCTCGTTTCGAATTGTGCTGATTTCGTCTGAGATTTTAAACAGGGCGCGGTTTTTCTCTCTTAGTTCGTCCTCCACGCCGTTAAGGGAGCCCTCGGTCTGGACAAGCTTGGCCTTATCGGCCTCTATTGCCTGTTCAAGGGCGGCGCATTTGACTGTCAAATCTGCATCTGACCGGGACAGCTCAGCGGCTCTGGAAGCCGCCTCGTCTTTTTCAGTGAGAAAACTGCTTATTTGGGCGGTGAGCCTCTCTGTGTGCCCTGAGATATTGTCAATAGAGGAGCGTTTTACGGCTATGTCTTTCTCAAGCATTGATATATCCCTGTCCAGTTCTCGTTGGGATTGGCTGATGGCGTCAAGGGCCTTTTGTCGAGCCTCGATTGTCATGCCTCTGGCCTGGCGCGCAGTCTCCTTTTCTGAAATCTCTGTAACGGCCTGCTGAAGTGCAGCGGACAGGTCGGCGATTTCGGCGTTAAGGCTTGTGTATGCGGCAACATGCAGGGCGTAGTCGCGTTTTGCTATTTTCAGCTCTATGAGATTAAGCTCAGAGGTGAGGGCCTTAAACTTTTCGGCCTTTTTCACCTGCCTGTCCAGAGAGTTGATAGAGCGCTTTACCTCGCCAATGATATCGTTTATCCTTTCAAGATTGGCCTTGGATCGTTCAAGTTTTGCAAGGGCCTCTGATTTCCTTACCTTATACTTCATAACGCCTGCGACTTCCTCTATGAGAAAGCGCCTCTCGATGGGTTTAGTGTTAAGGATTTCGCTGATTTTACCCTGTTCTAATATGGAGTAGCTCTTGACCTCAAGGCCAGTGTCAAGGAAGATCTCTCTTACGTCTTTGAGGCGGCAGCGGGTCTTGTTGATATAGTATTCGCTTTCGCCTGAGCGGTAGAGCCTTCTTGTGACCTCGACAATGTTGCCATTGCCGTTGTCATCGGCGGAATCGGAGAAAAACAGCGACACCTCGGCCATACCCTTTTGCTTGACCTCGACGGTGCCGTTAAAGATAATCTCCTCCATCTTCTCGCCGCGAAGGGTCTTGGCGCTCTGTTCGCCGAGCACCCACCTGAAGGCGTCAACGACATTGCTCTTGCCGCAGCCATTTGGTCCGACAATGCACGTAGTGCCGGTGTGCATTAAAAACACCGTCTTATCGGCAAAGGACTTAAAGCCGTTTATTTCAAGTTTGATTATTTTCACGATTTAACGCTACTTGCCGGTTGAACAGCCGAGACACGCCGGACTATAGGGCTATAGTATATAACAGCAGCCGGTGATTAGTAAATCGGCAAAAAATAGGGAGCACGGTAAATTTGTTCTCCATCATAAGTAAGCGTTAGCTGCTTAGTTTGTTGCCATTTTTGTTCCTTTCTGTCATTCCGGCTTGTCCGGAATCTTCCCTTAAGTGATTGTTCTAAGATGATTTTTCCTATTCTGCGATATAAGACAGATTCCGGACAAGCCGGAATGACAGACAAAGAAAAGAATAGTCTGGAAATCACTGCAAATTCCCATGATAACTTGTTTTATTCGTTAGAACAAAATTACCGTGAAATAGGGAGGATTTATTTAACAATTCGCTTTTGCAAATTTTCTCTTGACAACCATAGCAGCTATATAGTATATTCTGTAGTATAGCTGAACCTAAGAATAGATTGAGCCGATGTTAATGGTTATCGCTTGGAACGAAAGTTCGTAAGCTTTTAGAGCTTATGTCACGTCCGTTAACGCCCCTTGCTCAATCTATTTATTATCAGCCCTGGAGAATATATGCTGCGGAAGATCTTTAAGAAATACCTCTCTGCTAAGGCGACTGCTCAATCAGAGTCGGCGTTTGGCGCTGAGCAGGTTGAGAATAATGCCGGTGGCTACGTATTTGCACTTGATAAATGGAAGATACTTGACAGGTTTCTGATTCTCGGCACAGAAGGCGGTACATACTATGTGGGCGAGTCTAAGCTCACGGCTGATAATGCCGTCAATCTCATAGATTGTATAAAAGAAGACGGCCTCAGAGTAGTCAGGCGAATAAAGGACATCTCGTTATCTGGCAGGGCGCCGCGCAACTCGCCTGTCTTGTTGGCCTTAGCCTTTTGTGTATCCCATGCTTATGCCGATAGAGTAACCGTACAGGCAGCCCTTGGCGAGGTTGCCCAAATATGCCGGATTGGCACAGACTTATTTGAATTTATTGACTACTGTAAGAATGTAACAGGGCGCGGCTGGGGCAGGGCTTTTAAGCGTACAATACAGAACTGGTATAATCAAAAAGAAGTTAGCGCGCTTGCCTATCAGCTGCTTAAATACCAAAGCAGAAATGACTGGAGCCATAGAGATGTCTTACGATTAGCAAAACCTGTGCCGACCACAGATACTCATAATTTTCTATATCGCTGGTCGGCAGGCAAGCTGGCCTCAGGCGTTGCTGAGCCGACGATTTTAGACGGTTATTTTAAGATTCAGAGCGCATCTGATGACAAGACCGCCTCCCGGATTATAAGAGACTATGGCCTGACTCATGAGATGATACCTACTGAGTTTAAGAAATCTCCCCTTGTGTGGGACGCCCTGCTTGAGAAAATGCCTATGCGGGCAATGATTCGCAGCTTAGGCGTGATGTCTGCTTGCGGTCTTATTAAGCCCTTCTCCGATGCTTCGGCAACTGTTGCAGAAAGGCTGGCTGATAAACGACTGCTCGTAAATTCAAGATTGCACCCGCTGCATATTTTAATAGCCCTGCATACGTACAATGCCGGTGCTGGAATGAAAGGCAGCCTGTCATGGGATGTGGATACTAAAATAGTTGAAGCATTAGACAGCGCCTTTACGCTTTCATTTGGAAACGTTACGCCGACAAACAAAAACATATTGATTGGCTTAGACGTATCTGGTTCTATGGCTGGTTCAATGATTCCTAACTGCGGCAATATGTCTGCCAGAGATGTCGGGAGCGCTTTGTGCATGATTACAGCCAGAACTGAGGCAAACTATTATGTTCATGGATTTTCGACAACTTTTTTAGACCTTAAAATAACGGGCAAGCAGTCATTAACGGAAGTGATAAGGAAAGTCAACGCGCTGCCATTTGAGGCAACAGACTGTGCCGTACCGATGTTATATGCTCTTGAAAACAAATTAGATGTAGATGTTTTTATCATCTATACCGACAGTGAAACATGGATAGGCAACATACATCCTTTTCAGGCGCTGCAACAGTACAGATTGCAAATGAACAAACCTGCGGCTAAGTTAATAGTAGTTGGCATGACCAGCACAGGCTTTTCTATAGCAGACCCAACAGACCCTAATCAACTTGATATTGTTGGATGCGATGCAAACATACCTCAAATTATTTATGAGTTCACCACAAGTTGACGTGTTTAGTTTATTGAGAAACGAGGCCAATGCTTTCTAAACAGCTTGCAAGTCCTCTGCCCCGGCGTGGCTGCATGTGATGGTCAGGCAGATCTGTCCAGAATATTGAAGATTATAAGTGCAGCTATGCCGTCTCATTCTGAGGCTATTACTATCTGAACCCTGATAGTTTCAGCGCCTTGTGTTGGCGGCGGAGGCTGCTTAAACTGCCCTATCGCCTGAAGTTTGCTAAGGAATATTGTGTAATTGTCCAGCGGTATATCTATTGTCAGCGTATGTTGTCCCGGCGGGGTTGCGGCCTTAGCGCCAAGTTCAGGCAGGAGATCTACGATTTTAGAAAGTGCACTATCCAACGTGTTAGTTGAGCCTTGACGGTCTTCCGATGGTTTTTCAGCCGCAGGTTCATTGTATGAGCGCAGTCGGGCTGCCGGGGCGCTTTTTTTTGCGGTCATCTCTGACGCGGCGTCTTGTGAGCTGATAGCGCCTCTGCTGGCCCCGGCGGCAGGGGCAGCGGGGGCGGCTGCCTGCCTGATATAGAGCGCTATCAACACCGGCTCTTGTTCGACTTGTTGTTCTGAATTCGCGCGCTTCAGTGTGCGTTTGGCCTGTACCGGATGTGTAACCTTGGCGGCCTTCTGCTTGGGCGCCGGGGCAGGCGGCAACGCTCGCTCGGCCTTTGCCAGCTTATCCTGCATATTGTTTGCCGCAGGTGCGACCGCCGCGGTTTCAGGCTTTTTTTCCATTATTAGAGGCGTTGCGGCCTGTTCCGATTTATATACATAGACAGCAATAACGGCGGTTATGGCAAGGGCGGTAATGCCTGCCGGTATCTTAATTGACAGCGGCAGGATGTCAAAAAATGACTTGGGACGGGCATTTATTCGCTCTTTAAGCCGGTTTTCAAACCCCGCCGGGGCCTTCACAGTCGCAAGCCCCTTCAATGAGGCAGCCACTGCCTGTAATGACCGCAGCTCTTCTTTACAAGCCCCGCACTCTGCTATATGGCCTTCTATCGCCAAGAGCTTCGCGCCGTCTATCTGACCGTCCATGTACGCCGACAGCATATCTCTCACTTCATTACAGTTCATATTGCCATCGCCTTTAGCTTATCTCTGAGGGCATTACGCGCCCTCGATAGTTTTGATTTCACCGTGCCCTGATTAAGGCCCGTTACATCTGAAATCTCTTCGTATGAAAGCCCCTCTATATCTCGCAGCACGACGACAATTCTTTGTTCTGCGGGCAGCCCCGCTATCGCCTTCTCTACCGCCTTTGAGAGCTCGGCCTTTTCTATCTGCTTATCAGGCAGCGGCCTGCTGTCTGAAATCTCAGGAGGCTCTTCGCCGGCGAACAGCCTTGCGATATTTCTCCAACTAAACGATTTCAGCCTGTTCTTACACGTATTTACGGCTATTCTATAGAGCCATGTCGAGAATGACGACTGAAAACGGAACTGATTTATTGAGGTATATGCCTTCATAAAGCAATCCTGTGCGGCGTCCTCCGCGTCTGCGGCAACGCCCAAAAACCTGTAGCAGAGATTGTATATTTTATCCTTATACAGGAGGATAAGGGCGTCGAAGGCATCGCAATCCCCGCGTTGGGCCAGGGCGGCAAGCGCCTCTGCGCCGTTAACCGTATTAGCTGTCTCATCATTCACTTAGACAAACCATGCGGGCGGAAAGTTCCTCTGCGATAGGGCTAATCAAAAAGAGCAGAGATGAATTCCTGAGGAATGAAGTCCCTATAGTCCTCAATCCCTTCGCCTATGCCAATTAGTCGAATGGGGATATTTAGTTCCTTCTTTATTGACAGGACAATGCCGCCCTTGGCCGTGCCGTCCATTTTAGTCAGGGCTATGCCTGTTATGCCGACGGCCTCATTAAAAATCTTTGCCTGATGCAGGGCGTTTTGACCGTTTGTGGCGTCAACGACGAGCAGCGTTTCGTGAGGGGCGCCGGGAATAGACTTATTTATTACCCTTTTAATCTTCTTTAACTCTTCCATGAGCGGGCTTTTTGTGTGCAGACGCCCGGCAGTATCCACGATGACAAGGTCAATGGAGCGCGCCTTTGCGGCCTCGATGGCGTCATAGGCTACTGCCGCAGGGTCAGAGCCATGCTGGTGTTTTACAATTTGGGCGTGGCTTCTTGCGGCCCATATGTCAAGCTGCTCAATGGCAGCCGCGCGAAACGTATCGCCGGCGGCAAGTATTACGGAATGGCCTTCGCTGACGGCCTTGCTTGCAATCTTTCCAATCGTGGTGGTCTTCCCTACCCCGTTTACGCCAACGCAGAGCACCACAAACGGCCTCTCCTGATACAGCACAAACGGCTGCGGCAGGCCCAGAATGTCCCCAATGCTCTGCCTCATAAACTCCTTTACATGCTCTACGGTCTTCACAGAGCCGCTTTCGTACTTAGCCCTTAGCCCCTCGACTATCTCAGTCGTTGCCCTTACGCCGATGTCTGAGGCAAGCAGCGCCTCTTCAAACTCTTCAATGGTTGTCTCATCAACCGCCTTGCCCTTGAATATGGTCTCAACATCCATGAGCAGGACTTCTTTGGTCTTTTTCAGGCCAAGCTTTAGTTTATCCGCAAATCCCATGATTATTTATATCTCCTTAGCCAGTGCAGTGAATATCATATCTATTCCTATATCATTTCTGATTTCAACAGTACCAATCTTTGAGGGCAGGATGAACTTTATTGCACCGGCTACGGTCTTTTTGTCGTAGAACATGGTCTCAATAAGCTGCCTTATATCAATATCCTTTGGAATTGACACGGGCAGGCCATATCCCTCGATAAGGGTCTTAATCTCTACAAGCGCCTCTTTGGACAATAGCGACATTGCAGCCGCAATCTTTGCCTCCGCATACATGCCCCATGCTACAGCCTCACCGTGCAGGAATTGAGTATATTGCGTAACAGTCTCAAGGGCGTGCCCCGCCGTGTGACCATAGTTTAGAATCTCTCGCAGCCCCGCCTCTCTTTCATCCTTGGAGACGACATCGGCCTTTATTGCGCACGATGTGTGGATTATGTGTTTAAGGGCGGCGGTATCTTGAGATAGAATCTTCTCTTTGTTATCCTTCAAAAATCTAAATAGCGCGGGGTCTTTGATTATACCGTACTTGATAACCTCGGCAATTCCCGCAAGCAGCTCCCTTTCGGGAAGGGTTTTCAGCGTATCAGTATCAATGCAGACAAAGCGCGGCTGATAGAAAGTGCCTATCATATTTTTCCCGAATGAGTTGTTAACACCGGTCTTGCCGCCAACGGAGCTGTCAACCTGCGATAGCAGGGTTGTCGGCACTTGAATAAGCGCAATGCCGCGCATATAGATTGACGCGGCAAACCCGGTCAAATCGCCTACGACGCCGCCGCCAAGCGCTATGACGGCAGATTTCCTATCAAGGCCCATTGTAAAGATCTCGTTAAGGACATATTCCACATGTTTCAGGTCTTTATATTGCTCACCGTCTGGGATAAGGACAGGAAATACTTCATTTAAGCCTGCCTTTTCAAGCGATTTAGTCACAGGCTTCCCATAAATATCGAACACGGTCTTGTTGGAGACTATTGCGATTTTCTTATTAAAGCCAAGGGCGGCGAGTTTCTCTCCAAGTGAGGCGACAGCGCCGCTCTCTATTAAGATTTCGTAGCTTCTCTCTCCTAAATCTACGGTTAAAGCGCTCATCTGCCCATCAACTTTGCCGATTGGATGATCTCCTCGGCTACAATAATGGGGGTCTTGTCCCCCGTGTCTATGACGATGTCGGCGTTTTGATAGAAAGGCCGCCTGAATTGCAGCAACTCTCTTATTTTGGCCAGTGGGTCGGCTACATTCAGAAGCGGCCTGTCAGTTGCACTGGCAAGCCGGGCGTATAGGACATCAGGTTCGGCGGTGAGGTTGACGACAATGCCGTTTGTACGAAGGAGTTCAATATTTTCCTTTCTTAATACGATGCCGCCGCCTGTTGATATTACCGCATTGGATAGGGTTGAGATTGTGCGCGCCATCTCTGTCTCCATATCTCTGAATGCGGCCTCGCCCATTTCAGCGAATATATCGGTTATCTTCATGCCCATCTTTTTTTCTATCTCTGCGTCAAGGTCTATCAGAACTCTTCCAAGCGATTTTGCAAGCACTCTGCCAATGGTTGTCTTGCCTGTGCCCATGAAGCCTGTTAATACTATATTTTTCAATGATTTCCTGCCTTCTGTTATATCTCTGACAGATAGTTCATATAATTATGATAGTTAGCGCGTGTCTCGTCAATACTGTCGCCGCCGAATTTCTCTAAAAAGGCATCAGCAAGGACAGCCGCCGCCATTGCCTCGCCAATAACGGCGCACGACGGCACGGCGCACACGTCGGAACGCTCATAGGCTGCCTCAATCGGCTCTTTCGACGTTAAATCTACCGACTTTAACGGTTTTTTTCGCAGCGTTGGAATGGGCTTCATAGCGGCAGAGAGCACTATCGGCATCCCGTTAGACATGCCGCCCTCTATGCCGCCCATGTTGTTGGTCTTGCGGTAGAAGCCAAACTGCCCCGTCTTCGGTCTATTATAATATATCTCGTCCATAACCTGTGAGCCGTTTAATGTGGATGCATGAAATCCCATGCCTATCTCTACACCCTTGACGGCCTGAATGCTCATAATGGCCTGTGCCAGTCTGCCGTCAAGTTTTCTGTCCCATTGGGTATGTGAGCCAAGGCCAACTGGGATGTTTGTTGCAAACACGATAAATGTACCGCCTAACGTGTCGCCGTCTTTTGCTGCAAGGCCAACGGCGCACATCATTTGTTCTGACTCATACTCTGACGGCGTGCGCACGGTAACAGTATCGCCCTTGAAATCCTCTGCCTTATTAAATAATTCGATCAGTATTCCGCTATCTGACAAACTTAGCAGCTCTCTGCTTCTGACATTCCCTATGGAAGTAACGAAACTGCCTATGACGACGCCGAATTCACTTAGAAATTTCTTGCAAATTGCCCCAAGCGCCACCCTTGTCGTGGTTTCGCGGGCCGAGGCGCGCTCAAGTATGTTTCTGATGTCTTTAAAATTATACTTAGCCGCACCGGCAAGGTCTGCATGTCCCGGCCTCGGTCTGGTCACTGCGGCAATTGCCCCCTCGTCCTCTGATGAGACAGACATGCCCTTTTCCCAATTCGCCCAGTCTTTATTTTTAATCATGACGGCGATAGGGCCGCCAAGAGTTTTTCCCCATCTGAGCCCTGTGAGGATTTCGGCCTTGTCAGTCTCTATTGCCATTCTACCGCCCCTGCCGTAGCCCATTTGCCTGCGCTGGAGGTCTTTATTTATATCCTCAGGACAAAGCGGCAGATTTGAAGGAATGCCTTCAACGATACCGACAAGCGCTTGGCCGTGCGACTCACCGGCGGTTTTTATGTTTATGCCTGACATGTGTTTCCTCGTTGGAGGAGCAGTAAGGCTCCCCCCAATATGGACTTGCAATGCTTACTGCTGCGGCAGCTCCTCGGCCTCTCTGTTTACAATCCTTGGCGTTATGAATATCAAATACTCGCTCATTGTTCTTGCCATGGTTTCAGTCTTAAATAACCAGCCCAGTACAGGGATGTCTTTCAGAAGGGGAAGACCCTCCTCGCCCGATGTCTCTTTCCATTTGAAAACGCCGCCCAGGACGAGAGTCTCGCCGTCTTTTACCAATACCTTTGTGTCCTCGGTTACCTTTGAGGTCTGTGGGGCTGAGCTGCCTCCTATGGTTACCGAACTTTCAAAATCTTCCTTGTTGATGGTCAACTGCAATAAAACTGAATTGTCCGGGGTAACCTGAGGCGTAACGTCTATTTTTATTGTTACGTCTTTGAAATCAGCAGAGATCTCACCCTGGGCGTTCATCTTCGGATATGGAATGCTCTCGCCCTGGGATATGGAGGCCTTTTGATTATTCAACGTCAGAAGGCGCGGGTTAGTGAGAATCTTACCCTGATTGGTTGACTCCAGTGCGTTGAGTTTCAAGTCAAGCGAACGAGTGCCGGCTGAGTTTATATAACCAAGAGCGAGGCCGCCGCTGAGTCCGGCTACCACAGTGGGCAGTGTACCAAGATACGTATTGCCTGTCATTGTTCCCTCTGCACCGCCAATGCCAAAACCGCTGGTTTTGTTTGAGCTGCCTGCCAAATCATTATATCCAAGCACGCCCCAGTTAATGCCTAACGTGTCATTAAGGCCCTTTGAAACTTCCACAATTCTTGCCTCTATCAAGACCTGTTGCGGCGGCTTGTCCAACTGCTTGATCATCTTCTCAATATTGTTCATAACGCGCGGTATATCTACCACGATTATGGAGCTTGTCCTCTTATCAATAGTCATTGAGCCGCGTGGAGAGAGTAATCCTGTCCCTGAACCAGATGTAGTCGTTGTAGGGGCGGCTGTAGCAGAGGTAGTAGAAGCAGAGGTAGCGCCGACGCCGTAAGCTGCCGATGTGCCGGTAGATGGTGCAGCGGATGGGGAAGCTGTGGCCTGCGTTGTGCTCAGAAGAGTTCTTACATCGTCTACTGTGGCATAACTGATCCTGAATACTCTGGTTATGAGCGGTTCAATTTGTTCCTGCGCTGTTTTGATATCGCTGTCTTTTTTAACATTGGCTAACTCGTCATCCTTCTCTTTTGCAAGTTTTTCCCTGGGCGCGATTCTTATTATATTTCCAATGAGCTTGCAGTTCAATGAATGTATCTTCATTATCAGGTCAACTATCTGGTACCATGAGGCGTCCTTAACCTGCATGGTTATCTGGCCCTGAACGGTAGGGTCAACAACTATATTGCAGCCGCTCTCATCTGCCAGTACCTTGAAAACCGAGACTATGCCGGCATTTTGAAAATCAAGGCTGAGCAGTTTGTTATTAGTGCCGCAGGGTATAATGTCCCCGCAGAGCATACCGGAAGCCTCTGGCGCTGCCTGCTCAGGCGGCGGACCTTGCCTGTTGTCCGGCATACCGGCAGATGCCGACATGTTGGGCGCTTTCTGTGGTGGAGGCGGCAACTCGCCAGGCCGTGCATCAGGACGCGGCGGCGGATTTTTGCCTGGCGCTTTTACGTCCGCTTTTTTAGTTTCAGAAACGGCAGCCTTACGCTTTGCGTCTACATCGGCCATTTTTTTCGATAACGTCTCGGCCATCGCCGTTGTCGTCAGAGACACAATTACAGTGTCGCCTGCGGCTAATACCTTAGACGATGTGTCTTTGTCCAATGTCATAATTAATCTCATTCCTGCCGGTCTGGTTTCCCACTTTATATCCTTTAACGGCGGGATGACATCTGTGGGCATATCGGCAGAAAGGCGCACACCCGGTATGTCAAGCAACAGCGATTCTTTCTGGGTTGTGTAGCTAGGCGTCATGGTGCCGTCACCCTGAACTACTATGGTTACGGCGGCCTCCTCTTTCTTTACCGTCAGCCCTGTTATGTTTCTTGCGTCAGAGTTGAATGAGGACGCAGTATCCTCGGCAGTTGCGGTAGAGGGCATTACAAATCCATCGTCGGGGCGCTGCATATCTTGCCGCGCCGGCTCCTCATCCCCAAGCCTTTTGACCTTTAGCGTCAGGACTTTGCCGGAGAAGGCAGGCACTATATCCAATGGCGCGGACAGGGTTATCTCGATCTGGGTTGCCTTTACCGGCAATGTCTTCTCCACAAAGGCCACTTCACTGATGCCTTCCTTTTTAGAGATTATTCGCTCGGCAAACGCCCCCTGCCTCACCCCTTTAAGTTCGATAAGTACCTTAAACGGATCAGGGGTCTTTGAAAATGAATATTCAAAGTTTTCTGATGCCGTAACCGTCAGACAATAGTCGTCTATGGTAACGGACTTCAGCTCGTTATCTACGACGGCGCGAACAGGCTCGTCGCCATGCTTGGTATTTGTTGTGAGCGCACATCCTGAAATTAATAAAACGGCCAATAAGGATAAGGCAAGTATATTACCTTTGTTGATCATCAACCTTCCTCCAAGTGTCCCTCAAGGGGAAACTGCTCTTTATAAAACATCTCATCTCTTATCTGCTTTTTTGCTGCCAGAGTTTAGTGAAGGGGTAAAATTTTGTTGAGACGCCGACGACGACGCTTCAGTGGAATTGACATCCACGCATATGAGGCCGCTGCCAGCCGCTGAATTTGCCCGCCTGATGGTCATGATTTCTCCGTCGGCGCCCTTAAACGTAATAGTTACGTCATTCATATGAACTGACGGCGTTTGCGCTGCCCTTGAAGAAACGCCTGGCTCTGGCGCCACGGCGGGGGATATCTTTATTACATTTGCCTCCACTGTTTTCTTTAGCTTATTGGATTCTATAATTAAATCAAGCGCCTTATCCCATGGCATATCATTAACGTGAACAGTCACCTTGTTGTTTACGCGCGGGTCAACCACTACGTTATAGCCGCTTACGTAGGCTATGAGTTTAAGAACCGCAACAATTTCAACGTTATTGTAGTTCAACGTTACGGTGTTATTCTTTGCAGTCTCCGGCTCAGGCTGTGGCGCAGCTTCAACCACAGGGGGTTGTTCCTTTAAAGGCGCCGCGGCGGCTGGTTGTTCTTTTGAGACCGGAGGGGCGGCAGAGACGGTTGATGCCCCTCCGCTTAAAAGAACAGTTAGCTTATCGCCTTGCTGGTCAACTTTATGTGTTGCGTTGCCGGATAAATCCATCACTATGCGCACCTTGTTTTTGTATTGCGCCCAGCGAACTGCATTAAGCGGAGGCGCGATATCTTTCGGCACAACAGCTGACATCTTTAACCGGCAATGTCTTCTCCACAAAGGCCACTTCACTGATGCCTTCCTTTTTAGAGATTATTCGCTCGGCAAACGCCCCCTGCCTCACCCCTTTAAGTTCGATAAGTACCTTAAACGGATCAGGGGTCTTTGAAAATGAATATTCAAAGTTTTCTGATGCCGTAACCGTCAGACAATAGTCGTCTATGGTAACGGACTTCAGCTCGTTATCTACGACGGCGCGAACAGGCTCGTCGCCATGCTTGGTATTTGTTGTGAGCGCACATCCTGAAATTAATAAAACGGCCAATAAGGATAAGGCAAGTATATTACCTTTGTTGATCATCAACCTTCCTCCAAGTGTCCCTCAAGGGGAAACTGCTCTTTATAAAACATCTCATCTCTTATCTGCTTTTTTGCTGCCAGAGTTTAGTGAAGGGGTAAAATTTTGTTGAGACGCCGACGACGACGCTTCAGTGGAATTGACATCCACGCATATGAGGCCGCTGCCAGCCGCTGAATTTGCCCGCCTGATGGTCATGATTTCTCCGTCGGCGCCCTTAAACGTAATAGTTACGTCATTCATATGAACTGACGGCGTTTGCGCTGCCCTTGAAGAAACGCCTGGCTCTGGCGCCACGGCGGGGGATATCTTTATTACATTTGCCTCCACTGTTTTCTTTAGCTTATCCAATGAGCTTGCAGTTCAATGAATGTATCTTCATTATCAGGTCAACTATCTGG
>JAKOEO010000003.1:0-13365 GCA_022321325.1 Candidatus Magnetominusculus sp. LBB02
CGTCACGCACAATACCGACATCGCCAAACAGTGTAACAAGCATTTCAACATGAACCGCGGCGTTTTAACCCCAAAGGCAATGGGCTAAACATGCGCCAGTCTCTTAGCAGTAATACCTCGTCGTTGATATTTATCTTCCCTTCTCTATTTTTTGCCATAGCCATAACCGCATGCGGCTCAAGGCAGTTGGAATATAAACTAGTGGAAGGCCGCGACGGCGCTGTAACCATCCCGCTTAAAGAGATAAATGACGGCGACGTGCATTTTTATACGTATAAAAATAAAGGCACAAACATTAATTTCTTTATCAGAATGGACGGTAAGGGCAGTTTGCATGCGCATTTTGACGCCTGCTTTACCTGCTTCAAATATAAAAAGGGCTATAAGGTTGAAGGAACGGAGATTGTATGCCGTGAGTGCAATACAAAATTCCTGCTTAAAGAGGAGCGATGGGCAAATAAGGGCGGTTGTGTCCCTATAGATATAAGCAGTGAAATCATCGGGGCTAACTTAGTGATTAATATAGATAAAATACTAAAGGGCGAACATTTCTTTAAATAGGAGGATGTAACAATATGATTAAATACTTAGTGCTTATACTGGTTTTATTGACTGCCGCCACTGTCGGCGCCGTGCCGCCTGCCCCATGGGAAGGCGATGAGATTATAGGTCAAACCGCACCAAATTTCACTCTGAAAACTCTGGATGGCAAAGACTTCTCTTTTTCAACTCTCAGGGGAAAGGCCGTATTGATTAACTTTTGGGCCACATGGTGTCAGCCCTGTGTTGATGAGCTTCCTTCGATGAACAAGCTCTACCTTAAATATAAACAGCAGGGCTTTGAAGTCGTTGCGGTTGGACTTGACAATTCGCCCGCTAAGGTAAAGAAATTTGTAGCCAATAATCCCCTGAATTTTACGGTCTTGTCTGACCCCGACAAAAGGGTTGCAAAAAAACTATATAAAGTCATGGCACAGCCGACGTCATACCTGATAAGCAGAGAAGGGAAGATTGTCAAAAAATACTTTGGCGGCATGAATTGGTCTGACAACGAAATCCAGAAAGAAATCAATGATCAGTTAAAGTAAGCTGGCCCCTAACCGCCTATGCCTGACATTATAAACGGGGCGCCTGAGGCGGCGGACGCTGCGTCTTCAGGGATATGGTGTCTTTCAGGTTTTAAATCTACCGCCTGAATGATTAAACTTTGAAGGTCTTCTTTTGAGGCATTAGTTCGCAGCGCGCTGCAAAGCCCCACCTCTATGTTTGAATACAGGCATGGCCTCAATCTGCCGTCAGAGGTGAGGCGAAGCCTGTTACACTGGGTGCAGAACCGGCACGTTACAGCGTTTATAATGCCAATGACTCCGGCGGACCGCGGCTCATGGCGGCTCATCACATTGAAATATCGCGCAGGGCCATGTTTTCTTACCTTCAGCGGCGTTAGTAGAAATTCTTTTTCGATTCGCTGCCTTATCTCATCTGAACCAATAAATCCCTTGTTAAATATATGTTCATTTACTACTGTCGGCATCAGCTCTATAAATCTTATCTGATAGCCCGTCCTTATGCCAAAGCGTATGAATGCCTCTATTTCGTCGTCGTTGACGCCTGACATGGGTACCATGTTTAGTTTAATTGGCAAGAGACCGGCAGCCCGGGCAGCCTCGATGCCTGCCATCGCCTTATCTAATGACCCGCCCTGAGTTATCTCTGCGTAGCGCTGTGGCTGCAATGAATCAAGACTGACATTCACCCTGTCAAGACCGCACTCTGCCATAAGGGCCGCCGTCTCGGAAAGGCGCTGTCCATTAGTGGTAAGGCTCAGCTCCTCAATCCCCTCTGTTGACTTAATGCCGCGTATAAGCTCATGGATGAGGCTCCTTACTAACGGCTCGCCTCCGGTCAGTCTGACTTTCTTTATGCCAAGCGGGGCAGCCGCCCTGACAAACCGCAAAATCTCCTCGTATGACAGGACAGAATCAGATGCAATCTTACCGTCATGGTGGCAGCCGCTTTTAATCGTGTCAGGCATACAGTACACACAGCGCAAATTGCACCTGTCAGTAACAGATATGCGCAGGTAATCTATGGAACGTCCATAATTATCTTTTAACATCACATCGCCCTCATCACAACATCGCCCTCATCAGACTGGCCATTTAAAACCTGACCCCTGCGAGGCGGTCTACCGCCATGCAGGGGTCCATATATTGTACACAATCTGATACAAATATTGTTACATATTTCTTAAGACCTTGTAACTCTTTCTCATCGAGAACTGTATATCGTACTTCGAGTGCGATATGGACAGGAAACATGTCTCAAACTGAGAGGGCGGCAGATACACCCCTTCCTCAAGCATAGCCCTGAAGTAATCGGCATAAAGATTGGTGTCTGATTTCAGAGCGGTAGCATAGTCATATACTTCGTGCTCGGTGAAGTACTGGCAGAACATGCTGCCAACCCGATAGAACTTGACATCGGCCTTAGCGCGTTTAATAGCGTCTCTGAATCCCTGGTCAAGAATCTGCGCCTTCTGCTCAAGTAAATCGTAAAACCCCTTTCTCCCTATATTTTTTATCGTCTCGATGCCTGCGGCCATAGCAACCGGATTTCCGGAAAGCGTACCGGCCTGATAGACAGGGCCATCGGGGGAGACCAGCGACATAATCTCCTGCTTGCCGCCATAGGCCCCGGCAGGCAGCCCGCCTCCGATTATCTTGCCAAGACATGTCATGTCAGGCTTAATGCCATAAAGCCCCTGTGCGCCGCCTACGGCGACCCTGAAACCGGTTACGACCTCGTCAAATATCAGCACAATGCCGTGTTTGGAGGTGATTTCCCTTAAACCTTCGAGAAACCCAGGCTTAGGCAGCACTAAACCCATGTTTGCCGCAATGGGTTCGACAATAATGCAGGCAATGTTCTTGCCGTCACTTTTCACAACCGCCTCAACGGCCTGTATGTCGTTATAGGGGACGGTGATGGTTTCCTGTGCAAAAGACTGCGGCACACCGGCACTGGAAGGAACCCCAAATGTTGCAGCGCCCGAGCCGGCCTTTACCAACAGGCCGTCTGAATGTCCGTGGTAGCAGCCTTCAAACTTCAGCACCTTGTCTCTCTTGGTAAAGGCGCGCGCCACCCTGATAGCGCTCATCGTCGCCTCTGTCCCAGAGCTTACCAGACGCATCCTCTCCATAGAAGGGTAGTATTTCTGAATTATCTCGCCCATTTTTATCTCAAGCAAGGTCGGCGCCCCATAGGTCGCGCCGTCCTCGGCAGCCTCGGTAAGGGCGTCAATGACATCCTTATTGGCATGCCCCAAAATTAACGGACCCCATGACATAACATAATCAATATAGCCGTTTCCGTCAGCGTCAAAAATCTTCGCACCGTAAGCCGTATCAATAAAGATCGGGTTGCCGCCCACGGCCTTAAACGCCCTGACCGGGCTGTTTACGCCGCCAGGGAACAGCTCCTCTGCCCTTTGAAATAACTTTTTTGATGTTCTCCAATTTTTCCTCATTCCGATGCTCTCCTTGTATTCAGAAATTTGAATCTATGTCTACCATGCCTTCTTAGGCCAGCCATGCACTCACTGTTTACTAAGAGTAACATAAAATGAATCGCTAAGTAAATAAGTTTTGTAAAGAAAAATTCATAATTATAATTAATAACATTTGTCTCAGTCCTCCCACAAGATTTATTTTAGCATTATGGCTCAAGATAAATACAGTTATTTCCAATACTTATAAGCCATTTAATACAAATAGCAAGCTGTCTTGCCCAGACCAAAGGAACTAAACCCAACATTCATGCAAGTGTATAAGCGAAGCCAACTGCCTCTGTCTATAAATCGCAATATTAACCCACACGCGGCCTTGCAATGGGGGGACATTCTCACTCCACGGCAAAATAATTGTCTCCACACGTCTGTCGTCATTCCGGCTTGTCCGGAATCTTCTTTGGCTTGCTGATGCGCTGAGGTAGATTCCGGACAAGCCGGAATGACAAAAATGAGGGCGGCAATGACGGACTAAAGGCAAATTCAATATTCCTTTCTGCCAAGTTCAGTTAGAAATGTCGTGGAGTGACGCGTATATTATAATTTTGTCGATACTGCACTTAATTAGATGTTCTTATTTAGTATAAAAATTTGCTATAATTGGCATTGGCGGATGTATGTACAGTGATTACAACTTTGGAGGGAGAATGAGATTATTCATCTTGGCCGTTATAGTTGCCGTTTTATGCCTTACTTCTGTTGCCGCGGTTGCACAGGAAAACTCAGGTCAATGGAACTGCTTTCAAAAAATTCATGAAAAGGCGCTGACAACAGCCGTTGCGCTAACCCCCACACAGTTGAGGTATGCCCTGATACCATTTTATGATTCCATGATAGATGAACTGTATCAAACCGACTATAGGCCGGAGGCATATCAGGATAAGAAGATGTTTGACAATCTCTATGAGGCGGCGGTTTTTGAGGCGCATAAGCGCGACGACCTGAAGAACGCCTATTTCGCCCGGCTGATGACTGACTTAACAAGATATATAGTCCAGAAATACTACCCGGGCCGCCTTGGCGGGTTTTGCAGAGAATGGACATATCTGCGCTATGCCCCGGTGTTTTATGGTGGATATGACGGCGGCGATAAGAAGCCCGACTTTCGGAGATACGCCCCGGTAATTTATGGCGGCTACGACAAGAAACCGTTATACTCAAAGTTTAATAACGTATTTTCAAGCGATAACCAGACTGACAGCCCTGACAGATACACCGGCGACATGCTCTGGTATTACAATAAGACAGTGAATGAAATCGTCAACCTCTGGATTACCGTCTGGAAGGACGCCGACAGAAACCCGGAAAGCGTTATTGAGACATATACTCTGGTTAAACCTGAGGACGTTACACCTTTTAACTATAAAGAACCTGTGATATATGAAAAAAGGGATGACCTCGGTCTGTTCGTCTATGAGCAAAAGAATAAGCCTGAGACCATTCCGTGGAGCGGTTACCGTGCGGTATATGAGATGAGGGACGACGAGGGGATGCTGGTAATGTGGGAAAAGAGCCAATTAGAAAAGCCTGAGGACTATACGGAGATTTACGAAATAAGAAACAGCGCGGGGTTTTTAGTCTACAGGGAGAGGTATAAGCTGATAAAGCCGTTGAGGGTATTTTCCTCATTGAAAAACGCAGCCGGCTATGCCTTCAATGCGCTGGAGGATAAGAGGTACTATGAGGCGGCTGCCATATTGGGTACGCTTCTGGACAGAAAGAGCAAAGATCCTGATTTATACTACGGACTGGGGCTTGCCATGTTTCATATAAACGACTATATAAACAGCCTGATTAATTTCACAAAGGCAGACGGCCACAGTGAAAGCCTGTATTACGTCGGGCTTATAAACGAGTACCTCGCCAGACGCGCAACATCGTTTGACAACAAGATAAGCCTGCTTGCCGACAGCGCCCGCGCTTATGAAAGATACGGCAGTCAGAATAACTCCGCCGAGGCAATAGAAAAAAGTAAATCTGTCACCATAAATGCCCTGCGGCAGTATGAAAAGGAAATACCGGCAGTGATTTCAAAGATTACAGATATGCAGTCAAATAAGAAGCTCGCCAATGCCGGTCTGTATATCGAAATGGCAGAGAGGCTCAACGACCAATACAATTCGTTATCTGGCGGCTTCAACGACAAATATCCCGGTGCATTTGCAAAAAAAGACTATAACCAGACTATTGATATAATAGAACATGACTACAATGACAGCCTGCAAAAGGAGTTGGAAATCGAACCGCAGCCAGCCGCAAATGACAGCGGCGGCGATACATCCGCCGCCCCTGATAATTCAGTTGTGCCCAGCAGCGCAGGCCAGACAGGGCAGAGCCAGACTTCCACTGCCGTTGATAAAACAACAATGCCGGAAATGATACAGCGCAGCGACAAGCCATAACAATACGAGGAGACAAAGCTATTGGGGTTTAAGAGACAGATAGCCGTTGGCGACATCCACGGCTGCTATGGGCTTACAGTTGATCTGGTTGAAAACGTAATAAAGTTTGACCCGCTGCATGACCAACTGATCTTTATAGGCGACTATATTGACCGGGGCACAGACAGCGCCCAGGTTGTTCAGTACGTAAGCGATTTAAAAAACAAGTATGAAGACCATATAGTCCTGCTTGCCGGCAACCACGAATATCTCGCCTATCACGCCTTTAAATACAGGACAGCCGAGATGTTCCAATTGTGGATTGTCAACGGCGGCGTAACCACAATTGCCAGCTATGACGGTATAGAAAACGCCATGAAATATGAAAATTCTGAGAAAATTCTGGTGCCGTTTGTAGAAAGTCTTGAGTTTTATTACGAAACCAAGACACATATCTTCCTGCACGGCGGCGTCCCAACTGGAGAGACGATACAGACAGCGGCTAAAAACGCGCTGCTATGGGAAAGGAACTATGACAGATACAGAGGCAAGGATATAATTGTAGGCCATACGCCTCATAAAAACGTTACAAAGTACACTAATGCAGTCGTTATAGACACAGGGGCGGTGTTTTACGGCAAACTCTCGGCCTATGACCCTGTCAACGACAAGATCTACGAAACGATTAACTCTAATCCTAAGCCTAAGGCAGGGAAGTATTAGCATTGTACATATTGATTTTACACTATAGATATGGTTAGATTACCACTTTGGCCTGATATGTTATTGACTGGTAGATGTCGTCAAAGGCGTGGTATGAGAGGTACGGGTGGATAAAATGTCCGGCGCAGGTTCAAGAAATTATATAACCAACGGCAGGTTTGCAGTCATTGTGGCGGTATCTGCCATAGTCTTGTTGTTTATTACTTTCACCTCTGTCAAAAACGCTGAGGTGAGGAAGCTCCACGAAAATGCCCAAAGGCAGGCAGCCACATATAACAGAAATCTGCTGGAGGTGTTAAACATCTATGAGACATTCCCCAAATTGCTGTCAGAGCGTCCTTCAGTGATAGAATTCGTCAGACATCCGGAAAGAGGGGCAAATATTAATGATTATCTGCTTAAATTCAACGACTCGGCAGGGTCGGAATCAACTTATATAATGAATGCAGACGGCATCGTAATAGCATCGAGCAACTATAAAAAACCGGCAAGTTTAGTGGGCAAGGACTTGTCTTTCAGAGAATATTTCCGAAGCGCCATAAAAGGAACGCCATTGCGGTTCATTGCCGTAGGCGTTTATACAAAGACGCCGGGTTATTATGTGTCATATCCGATAAGAAACGGCAGGCAGATAATAGGGGTTGTCGTAGTGAAATATGAACCGCATGTATTTGCTCTTCATAATGCGCTTAACGATGAGATATTTATGATTGCAGACAAAAACGGCGTTATTTTCTACTCCAACGACGAAAGATATACCTTTCGCACGTTGTCAAAGCTCTCGGACGATGTGCTGAAAGAGATTAAGGACGCAAGGCAATATGAGAATATCTCTTTGCTGCCTCTGCCGGTAATTAAGAAATCGGAAAAAGATGGTCTGACGCTTGTTACACTTTCCCATGAGACCAGGTTAAAATCTGACAATCAGACGACGCAGATGCAGTATCTTCAGCTAAAGACCTACTATAAGGACGCCGACTGGAACATTGTCTTACTGGTTGACACCGCTAAGGTTAATAATACTGTTTTGATAAGCTGCCTCTACGTGCTGCTGTTAATGGTTGCGGTTTATCTGATTGGCATATATTTGCTTCACAGGATTAAGGCAAGGGCGCAGCTAATGGCAAGTTACAATGACTTGCTCCAGCAAAAGAAAGAGAACGAATCTCATATTCAGGAGCAGGAGATTATTAAATCTATCCTTAGTATATCGCTGCTTCCCGACCCGCTCGATACGCTTTTAAAAAAGATACTGGTGCTTGTTGTGACAAACCCATGGATTTCCCTGCAATCAAAAGGATGTATATTCCTTACGGACGAGGAATCCTGCGAACTTAGAATGTCGGTGTCTCATAACTTCAGCGACGGCCAGTTAGCTGAGTGTGAAACGCTGCCCTTTGGCAAATGTCTCTGCGGGACAGCCGCCGCAACAAGAGAGATAGTATTTTCAGAAGACAGCAGTACAGACGAAAGACACTCAATCAGCTACGGCGATATGGAACCACACGGGCACTACTGCATTCCTATAACCTCAGGGGACAGATTGCTTGGAGTATTTAACGTCTATCTGGCTAAGGGGCGGCAGCACGAGGATGACATATTTCTAAAGAGCATTGCACGAACGATTGCCGGCGTAATTGTCCGCAAAGAGGCCGAGGCAAAGACGGCTCAAAGCTATCTGATTCAGGACAGCATAAACGCGGTATTACAGCTTGCAATCAAGACATTTACGCTAAATGAGTATTTAGAGCAATTTCTTGAGCTTATCAGCACCGTACCATGGTTATCCGAAAAGAAAACAGGCTGTATTTTCCTGATAGGAAATAATCCCAATGAGCTGGAGATAGCGGTTCACAGGGGATTCCCGCCAATTCTTTTAGACCTGTGCAGGCGGCTGCCGATTGGCGGCTGCATGTGTGGACGCTGCGCCTATACAGGACAGGTGATATTTTCCTCAGAATTGGACAGCCGCCACGAGATTAGTTATGACGGGATTGAGCCGCATGGACACTACTGCATCCCGATTAAGGTAAATGAGAGGGTTATTGGAGTAATAAACATGTATGTCGAACACGGCCATATCCGAACGATGCTGGAAGAGGAGTTTTTCATATCGGCCGCTAATACGCTCTCAGGCATCATCGAGCGCAAGCGCATGGAGGAGAAGCTGGAGTATATGGCAAATAATGACTCTCTCACCGGTCTGCCAAACAGGGTGTTGTTCTTTGACAGGCTTAGCCATGAGATAAAAAGCAGCGCACGATTTGGATACATGATAGGCATTCTCTATATTGATATAGACAATTTTAAAATAATTAACGAAACTCTGGGGCACGACTGCGGAGACAAGCTGATAAAATCAATTGGGGACAGACTGCTTAGAACCATACGCGAAAGCGATACCCTGTCGCGTATGAGCGGCGATGAGTTTACTGTGATACTGTCCAATATAAACACTGTGGACAAGATAGAGTTTGTTACCAATAAACTCTTAACGATATTAAAAGAACCCTATGAAATCAACGGCCAGCCTTATACAATATCTGCAAGCGCAGGCGTAAGCGTCTTCCCGTCGGACGCAGGGGGCGCAGGGCAGCTTCTCAAACACGCGGAGACCGCCATGCATCACGCTAAAAACACTGGAAAAGACAACTATCTCCTGTTCAGGCCTGAAATGGATGAGGCCCTGACCCAGCGCATTTTGCTTGAAAAAGAGCTTCGTCTTGCAATTGAGCGCGACGAGTTAGTCCTCCATTACCAGCCGCAGATAGACATCGCATCTGGAAAGATAATCGGCGCAGAGGCGCTGGTGCGCTGGCAGCACCCGGAGAAGGGTCTGATATTCCCTGATAAATTCATATCGGTAGCTGAAGATACGGGGCTGATAATACCGCTTGGCGAGCAGGTATTATATAAGAGCTGCAAACAGAACAATGAGTGGCAGGGCATGGGGCTTCCGTCTATAGTTGTGGCCGTTAATGTTTCAGCAACTCAGATATCGTGGAACTATGACCTTGCAGAGATGGTATTTTCCGTGTTGGAAAGGACAAAGATGTCCCCTGAATGTTTAGAGGTAGAGATTACCGAGAGTTTTTGTATGCAAAACGTTGACAGCACAATTTCAATGCTGCGCAGATTTAACGCTAAGGGCATAAATGTGGCGATAGACGATTTTGGCACTGGCTACTCATCGTTGAGTTATTTGAAACACCTGCCGTTTAAAAAGCTCAAAGTTGACCGGTCGTTTGTCAATGAAATTACAAAAAATCAGGATGACCTGACCATTGTTAAAACAATTATAGATATGTCTCATAACCTGAGACTAAAGGTAATTGCCGAGGGTGTGGAGACCAAAGAGCAATTAGATATCTTACGCACGCTTGGATGTGACGAGATACAGGGCTACCTTTTCAGTAGACCGGTAACACCAGATAAATTCGCAGTGTTATTGAAAGACGGCGCTTTTCCAATGCCGTAGGCAAAGCCGGCTTTGGCAGTCGTTTTTCAATTACCATCGCCCTGATGTCAATTGAAATTATATGATAAAATTTGTCATAGTATCAGTTACAGTTTGCGTATGTATTCTGCTCGCGGCGGAGTTATACGTGCCGCTGACTTATGAAACAGACACAATTGAAGTGCAAATCCCCAAGGGATGCTCCTTCAGGCGGGCAGTTGGAATACTTAGGGAAAAGGGTGTTTTAAGAGACTTTTCGGTCATCCTTTATGCCGGTAAATACCTAGTAGCTATAGGCAAAGGGCTAAAGCCGGGCTACTATGTCTTTAATACCGGCACAACCCCGCTTGAGGCCGTTAAGATGCTTGGCAGAGGCGAGACGTTGAAAGTAAAACTTACTGTTATCCCCGGTGAGACGGTCAGGGATATTGCCGCTAAATTCCCTGAACTCAGCGGTTCTGAACAGGGGGAGTTTTCAAGTCTTGCGTCAGACAGAAAGTTTTTGAACTCTATTAATATTAAGGCCGCCTCTGTGGAGGGTTATCTGTATCCTGAGACATATATATTTGAAAAAGGCGTTACCCCGAAAGAGGCTATTGTCAGGATGGCGCAGCAGCTTAGAAAGAGCTATCCTTCAGATTTTAAGGATAGGCTTAACAAGGTCGGCCTTACGGAACATCAGCTTTTAACCCTTGCCTCCATAGTTGAAAAAGAGGCAAAGGCTGACTCTGACCGACCCCTGATTGCGGCGGTATATCTCAACAGGCTGCGGCGCGCGATGCCGCTTCAGGCCGACCCAACCTGTATCTATGGCGTGAAGGATTTTAAATATGGCGTCACTGCCGCAGATGTGCGAAACGACACCCCTTATAATACCTACCTGCACGCAGGGCTTCCACCAGGGCCAATCGCCTCGCCATCTCTGAAGTCCATTACGGCCGCCCTTAACCCTGCCGATGTGCCTTATCTATATTTCGTGTCCAAAAATGATGGGACGCATTACTTTTCTGAAACCTATACGGAGCACAAAGAGGCCGTCGGCGCGTATGCAAAGCCGGCCAGTTCAGTTAAAAGGAGATAAACAGAATGACACGCAAAATACACATTGGTTCAGTTGCTATAGGCAGCGGCAGCCCCGTCAGCGTACAGTCAATGACAAAGACGCCTACTACAGATATAGAGGCCACCGTAAGGCAGATAACAGCGCTCAAAGAGGCTGGCTGTGAAATAATCCGTATTGCGGTATTAAACGAGGACGCAGCCAATGCCCTTGGCAAGATAAAGCGCGCTGTTTCCATACCCGTCATAGCCGACATACACTTTGACTGGAAGCTGGCTCTCATGGCTATTGCAAACGGCATTGACGGCTTGAGAATTAATCCGGGCAACATTGGAGCGACATGGAAAGTCAAAGAACTCGTCAACGCCTGTCAAGACAAGGGAGTGCCTATTCGTATAGGCGTCAACGCAGGCTCCCTCCATAAGGACATACTAAAGACCTATGGTCATCCCACGCCGGAGGCCATTGTGGAAAGTGCTGCAAGGCATATAGAAATCCTTGAGGCAATGAACTTCAACATGATTAAGGTATCTCTGAAGGCATCCAACGTGCCTGCAACTGTAGAGGCATACAGGGCTTTCTCGCGCCAATACGACTATCCGCTTCACATAGGAGTTTCAGAGGCCGGGCCGCCTCCCGGCGGCATTATCAAAAGCGCTGTCGGCCTTGGCATCCTGCTCTATGAGGGCATTGGGGACACTATGAGGGTATCTCTGACAGCAGAGCCGCTTGAGGAGGTCAGGACAGCCTGGTCAATATTAAAATCCATCGGCCTGCGTAAACACGGCATTGACTTAATCTCATGTCCCACATGCGGGCGAACGCGAATAGACCTGATCAATCTGGTCAAAGAGGCCGAGGCGCGCCTAAGGCCGCTAAAAAGGAATATCACGGTTGCCATAATGGGCTGCGAGGTAAACGGCCCTGGCGAGGCAAAGGAGGCAGATGTTGGGATTGCCGGGGGCAATGGGATAGGGCTGCTTTTCAAAAAGGGGGTTGTCATAAAGAATGTAAAGGAGGCAGAGCTGCTTGACTGTCTTGTTGAAACTATCGAGGGCCTGAGCGAAGAATGATATATGAATATTTAGCATGTCTAATACCAAGTTGCAACCATAGAAGTAGGGATATTTCAAAATTCTGTCATTCCGGCTTGTCCGGAATCTGTCTATGCACATCATCCAGCCAAAGAAGATTCCGGACAAGCCGGAATGACGACAGGACAAGACAGGCGAAGAATAGGTTTTGGCTGTGAGCGATAATCTACTTATATGAATGCAACTTGGTCTAAATTCTTAAGTATGATTTGGCAGCCAATTTTATCGGTTTTATATTTTATCATAGCCGGTGTTTGCGAGATTGGCGGAGGTTATCTCATGTGGCTTTGGCTGCGTGAGAATAAAAGTGCATGGTATGCCCTTGCCGGTGCATTGATATTAGCCGTCTATGGTATTGTTCCGACGTTGCAGCCGGCCAATTTTGGACGGGTGTATGCGGCATATGGAGGGGTATTTATCGTTCTTTCCATATTATGGGGTTGGAAAGTGGATAAAGTGCTGCCTGATAGATTTGATTTGATTGGAGGGATGGTTGCATTATGTGGCGTTTCGATCATCATGTATTGGCCTCGGAGATAATCAGATGAACGATAAATATAATGGTGTAACGCAGCGATGCGCATCCTCATTATTTAATAAAAGACGAAATCGTCTCCAGAAATTCCTTATATCTGATGGGTTTTGATACGTAGCCGTCACAGCCGGCCTCTCTCATTCGCTGTTCGTCGCCTTTCATCGCAAAGGCCGTTAGGGCGACTACCTTAATATGTTTCGTTTCTTCGTCCTGCTTTAATATCTTTGTGGCGGTAAGGCCGTCTACGCCGGGAAGCTGTATGTCCATCAGAATGAGGGCGGGTTGGTCTTCTTTGGCAAGCCTGATACCATCGGCGGCGTTAACAGCCTCAACCACATCGTAGCCGCTGCGACGCAGAATCTCTGCCGCCAGCTTCATGTTCAGCGGATTGTCTTCTATAATCAGGACTTTCATTTTACCCTCTCTTTGTCTTTAGCAGCATTTCGATGTTTCTGATAATGGCCTCATTAGATGACGGCCCTTTTTCGAATATCGTCTCTACCCCTGTGAGAAGCTCCTTGCGTTCCTCGTCTGTCAATATCTTAGC
>JAKOEO010000003.1:13375-32578 GCA_022321325.1 Candidatus Magnetominusculus sp. LBB02
TCGTCTCTACCCCTGTGAGAAGCTCCTTGCGTTCCTCGTCTGTCAATATCTTAGCCGAAAGGATAACCACAGGGATGTCCTTTGTGGCGTCGTCGTGTTTGAGCGCTCTGAGGACTTCAAAGCCATTCATCTCAGGCATCATCAAGTCAAGCACTATGATGTCCGGCCTTCTCACTGCGGCAGTCCTGAGACCCTCTTTCCCACTGTATTCTTTAAACACATCAAAGCTGCCGTCACTGAAATATGAGGAGATAATCTTAATCGCCTTTGGGTCGTCGTCAATTAGCAATATCTTTGGCTTGCCGGCCTTTTTGTCTTTCCCAAGCAAAGACTCTACGACTGTGAGCATCTCTTTGTGCCTCACCGGTTTCTTTAAAAAGGCGTCGGCACTCAACGTATTGCCATGAATGTCCCCTGCGACCGCCGAGACGATAACTACCGGGATGTCTGCGAAATCCTGAATTTCTGATTTCCTTTCCAAGAATGCAAAACCGTCCATGTCCGGCATCATCAAATCAAGGGTTATGATGTCTGGCTTGCGGCTTTCCATCATTTCCAGCGCCGTTTTGCCGTTTGCCGCCTGCATTACCTTATATCCATGTCTCTGAAGCGACTGCCTCATCATCTTGGCCTGCATCTCGTCATCCTCGACAACAAGTACCAGGGCGTTTTCCTGCGGCATTTGAGGAAAATCTTCGGCAGCTTTAGCAACAGTCTCCTGCGTTTGACCATGATACCTTCCGCGCATTGCGCGCCTCGCCTCTGCAATTAGGTCTGTCTTGTCGAAATTCCCCTTCTGCAAAATCTTCAGGACATTGTTGTTTAGTGTGCTGCGGTCTTCTTCTGTGATTATCTTAGCCGTTAGAATTATGATATGAATTGCCGCGGTCTCGGGCATGTCTTTGAGGGCGCGCACTACGTCAAAGCCCGTCATCTCCGGCATCATCAGATCAAGGACTATCAGGTCAGGCAGCTCACGCATAGCTACTTCTATTGCCTCTTTGCCGCCATAGGCGCTCAATACCTCACAGCCCTCGTTCTGCAGGTAGCGGCAGACTATTTCAACCGCCTTAGGGTCATCATCCACTGCGAGAACCCTAAGCGGCCTTGCCGTATCCTGCGGCAGAATGCCGAGGTGTCTGACAGCCGCTATAAGATCATCCCTTGTGACCGGTTTTTGCAGTACGTCTGACGCCCCAAGCGAAAACCCCTTCGACCTGTCTGCAACCAGTGATATTATCACCACAGGGATATGCCTTAACTCCGCGTTTTCCTTCATCTTTTTGAGAAAGTCCAGACCGTGCATATCGGGAAGCATAATATCAAGCGTAATAAGGTCAGGGACTTCCTGCAAGGCAATGGTAAGTCCTCTGTCGGCAGAGACAGCCCTCACTGTCCGATAACCTTCTGACTCAAGTTGAATGCGAATGAGTTGCGCTGAATTGTCATCGTCCTCTACGATAAGCACAAGCGGTTGTTTGGCCTGTTCAGGTACTGGGGTTGGGGCGGCGGTTTCCATTTCAACCCGCTCTGTCTCAATCTCTGTAGGCGATGTCTGTAGAATTCCCTGCTCCCTGTAAGGGATTCTAAATGTAAACATGCTGCCCTTCCCTTCCTCGCTTGCAACTTCTATCGTACCGCCGTGAAGCTCAACCAGCCGCTTTACCATAGCAAGGCCAAGCCCTGTGCCCTCATATTTTCTCGATAGCGAGCCGTCTATCTGCTCAAACGGCCTGAATAGTTTAGCCATCCCCTCTTTTGACATTCCAATGCCCGTGTCAGTGACTGAGACCTCAAGGAATTTGCCGCTGTCAAATGTGGCAGTGTCGGCGGCAAGCGTTACCGTTCCACTGGCGGGAGTAAATTTAACCGCATTAGAAAGCAGGTTATAGACAATCTGTTTGAATTTTCTTGCGTCTGCATACATGCTGCCCACAGATTCATGGACATTGATTTTGAGAGAGACGCCGTTGGCCTGCGCCTTCTCCTTTATTATTGACAGGCTGTTTCCAAGCATATATGGGATATCAAGTTTGTCAAGGTCAAGGGTCATCTTGCCGGCCTCAATCTTTGAAAGATCGAGGATATCGTTAATAAGAGACAGCAGGTGCTGGCCGCTGTTGAAGATATCAACCACATATTCCTTCTGGCCTTCGCCAAGGTCGCCCAGTATGCCGTCTTTGAGTATCTCTGAAAACCCGATAATCGCATTTAGCGGGGTTCTAAGTTCATGGGACATGTTGGCAAGAAACTCTGATTTCAGCCTGTTTGACTCCTCAAGCTGGATGTTCTTTTGAGCTATCTCATTGCCACGCAGCTTTATCTGTTCTGAAAGCTCCTTCATATCGTTATATTGCTTGAGATTCTGAAGGGAAATGGCAATATTTATCGTAAGACGTTCGATAAACCCCCTGTCAAAGTCTGAAAGCGGGGCAACTGACGCCACTACCAAAGCGCCCATGACTTTTCCCTGATAGAAGACAGGCTGGACAACTACGGCCTGAGGCGCTATAGAGAGAAGCCCTGTTTCAATTGTAAGCGGGAAGTCATTACTTCCTGTTACCTCTATGGCCCGGCCACTGATAACAGACTGCCCGACTATTCCCTCGGTAAGAGCAAATTCCTTCTTTATTGAGCTTGAAGTCCCATAGGATGATTCGCATATGAGCATACCTGCCCACTCGTCATAGGAATAAAAGGCCGTGCACGGGAATGGAAGCGCGGTAGAAAGCAGCGCCAGCAAATCCGACATCGCTTGTTTCTGATCGAAGGTTGTACTGAATATCGCTATCGCCCGTGCATACACTGCATCGTAGCGCGCCCTAATCTCAAGCTCGGAGTTCTTTTTTGCGGCCTCGGCCTCGGCTATTTTTCTCGCCGTTACGTTATTTTTCATTGCCACGAAATGGGTTATCGCGCCGTCTTTGTCTTTTATAGGCGTTATAGTTGCGTCCTCATAGTAAATCTCGCCGCCCTTTCTTCTGTTGCTGAACTCGCCATGCCAAATACTGCCGCTGAGAATGGTATCCCACAACTCCTTATAGAAAGATTTGGGCTGCCTGCCGGACTTGAGCATACGCGGGTTTCGCCCCGTAATCTCGGCGCGGCTGTAGCCGGTTACACGCTCAAAGGCGGGATTGACATATTCAATCTTGCCGTTACGGTCTGTTATTATCACAGACTCAGATGACTGTTCAATGGCGTTATAGAGTTTAAGCATCTCCATCTCCGCCTGCACCCGCTCAGACATATCGCGTATTATGGCATTAAACACTCGTCCTGAAGGCGTAACGCTTTCGCTTACGGACAGGTCAATATCAAACACATCGCCGTTTTTCCTCTTTCCCTTTACCCTTACCGTTTGCCCCATTATCTTCCTTAGTCCAGTCTCCATAAAGTTATTTACATATGCATCATGGGCTGAATGAAATGGTTCAGGCATCAGGCAATTTACGTTCATGCCCATAACCTCGTCAGAGAGATAGCCGAATATCCTCTCTGCCCCCTTGCTAAACAGGATTATTCTCTTATCTTCCGGGTTAATTGAGATAATTGCGTCAACGGCGCTCTCAAAAAATGACATCATCCTTGAATTGGCGGTGGACAATTCAAGGGTTCTTTGTTGAACCTCGTCGTCCATCTCTTTTAAAGACCGCGAGATAGTGGCCGTCATCGCGTTAAAACGCCTGGCAAGCACCATGAGTTCGTCTGCCGCCTCGATATTGACTGTTGAGGAGTAATTGCCGCTGATTATTCTCTCCGTATCGTGAACAAGGGCTGTTATCGGCCTAAGCACACGGCGCCTGAGATAAATTAAATTTGTCGCCATTAAAAGTATGCCTATGGCCGTAAGCAGATACCGGCCAGTAAGAAACACCTGCTCTAATCTCTCCTCTTTTTTGACCAGCAGCGTAACAACCCCATCAATGTCAATCTCGACAAAGTCGTGTAACTTCTTCTCATTTTCCTGCAAGAGCATAACCCTGGCATCTGGCGACGCCATAAATATGGAATTAAGCTGAGGCTTAAACTCCTCTTCCCAGCGTCTGATTATTTGCAAGAGTTTATTCTCTATCTCGGCGTCTGTATTTTTCCTGATGCCATACTTAACGCTGCCGTCTTTCAGGGCATTGAGGATTTCCTCAAACCTGTCCATCTCCATTTTTACATGTCCGAGCTTCTCTTCTTTTACAGGGGATTTCTCGACTGCTGCTGCGTTAACTAAGAACGCTATCTCATACACCCTCATCCTTTCCGAACCGGCAAGGTTTATTCTCTTGCTGAAGCCTCTGACGCCGTTTGAAAACCACAGCCCGCTTACGACAAATGCTATTAATATGAGAACTACTGAGGAAAAGATAAGGCGGAAAGACCTTGCCATAGGCGTAAACTGCCGCATGTGATTTTGTTCACTCATCATCTGCCGCCGCGCCTCATCAACCTTTCAACCTCTCATATACCTCTTCAAAGCGCGAGGCCGCCTCAATAAACGCCCTCAGTACGTCGGGGTCAAAATGGCAGGGCAGTGTCCTGCCATCGCCCTCGGTGATTATCTGGTAAGTCGTCTTGTGGTCAAACGCCGGTTTATATGGCCGTGAGCTTCTTAGGGCGTCATATTGGTCTGCGATGTTTACTATCCTGCCCTCTATGGGAATCTCCACGCCTTTCAATCCTGTGGGATAACCTGTGCCATCCCATCTTTCGTGGTGTGTTATGGCAATATTTTTTGCTAATAAAAGCCTTTCATGGCTGCCGATTATCTTTGTACCATAGATGGTATGGCTTTTCATGGCCTCGAACTCATCATCGGTCAGCTTTCCCTTTTTCTTGAGAATATCGGGGTGGACATGAATCTTTCCTACATCGTGAAGCGGGGCCTGAAAGCGCATCGCATTAATAAATGGCTCATACATGCCCAATGCCTTAGCCATCAAAGCGCTATACTCGCCTACTCGTATTATGTGATTGCCAGTATCCTCGTCATTTGCCTCGGACGCGCGCGCAAGGGCAAACACGGCGTACTCAAACGCGTTTTCAGTCTCTGAAAGCTGCATTGACAAAGACCGCAAAAACAGTCCCTGCATAACAAGATTCTTTAAAATCGAGGTGTCATGTTTTCTTATCGGCCTGCCGTAGTTAAGCGCAAACACACAGAATTTCCCGCCATAATACCAGATAATATTAGAAACCTTTATGCCCTTAGACTCAAGCAACGATACAAAGACGTCAATCCCCGCCTCGGACATATCCTCCTTGTTGGCGCATGAAAATATCTGCTCCTCACTCTTTAAATGCGGGCAGTTACCGCATTCAATAGACAAGTCAAGTGCGGACTTCACCACATGCCCGCCTATCAAATCATATTTAAGCCAGTGCCAGTTGTTGGACTCATCGGCAGTATGTATTATGACCATATTTGGTTTGTCCAGATCGGAGACATTCTGCCTTATAAGCCTGTTTACTATTCTGTCAATATTTAGCAGATAGCTGAAGTTAGACGGGTCGAAATCCTGCATTGCCTGTTCGCCAAACGAGGTCAAATCCCCAATGCAATTGTAGGCAAACAGGAGGTCGTCGTTGAGGCCCTTCATCTTCAGGAGCATCTTAATGCGAGCCAGCACCTCTGCGGCGTCAAAGGGTTTGGATATGAAATCCTCAGCCCCCGCCTCAATGCCTTTAATGCGGCTTTCTGTGTCGCTAAGGGCGGTTATCATAATCACAGGCAGGGTCTTAAACCGTTCGTCTTCTTTAATCTGCCTGCAAACGGCAAAACCGTCCATCTCGGGCAACATAATATCCAAAAGTATCAGGTCAACCCGCTCTGCGTCAACTATCTTGAGGGCCGCACGACCGTCTGCCGCCATCTTCACATCATAACCCTTGTGCAGCAGGATTGTATTAAGCAATTTAAGGTTTAACGGCTCATCGTCAACGCACAAAATCACCGGCTTTCTGTCAGTCATCTATTCATAACCCCACAACCCATCATTTTCTCCGCGTTACGTTATTATGTACACAGAGTGGGCATTATGATTTATTCGCAGGGATTTTGTCAACTCGATAGCGAGATAAAAGCCGCAGCTACCGCGTCAGCCCATTGGCTGGCGTTTGAATATCTCTGAGCCATTGGTCTAACTCATAGAAAACGCAGGTTTATTGCTCTCCTTTTCTGTTTCGTAAAGCGACATCGCCACCTCCATGACACGCTCTGCCCATCTTTCGTCGTCCTTGTTTAACTGCATTTCTACGGAGAAATCTCTTATGTCAGGGACAGTCAGCTTGTATGGGTTTTTAACGCTTTCCGGGTCTACGTAGATGTGGCGCAGCTGATGCCTTATGATGCGCACCTTGTCCTTTTTTTCGACATGAGTAAAGACCATCTTATCGAGATATAAGAAGAAATCATAGCCCTCTTCGTTTATCGTCTCTTCTTTGGTCAGGAGCCGGGTCAGCTCGTTTGTCTTTTGAATCCTGCCGAGAACCAGAGCACCCCTGCTCTTTCTTGCCTTCAGGTCATAGATTACCTTCATATTGACATTGACAAGCTCAGGGAAAAACTCCGCCCTGACCTCATCCACTATCGCTACCGCCTCTGTGGGCGCTGTCTCATATCTCAGAAATATCACGCTGTTCTCCTTATCATCTCAAGATAGTGTGTATCATATCATATTGCGAGGTTAAATAGGTAATTCTCGGCTGCATTGCCAGAGGGAGGCGTCACTTCCATATATCTCAAAGTCAATGCGCTTAATCTTAGATGGGACGCCACCGGCCTTTATCGTAATGTCGTATGCGCCGCCTGAGTTTACAATTTCTATATGGATAAGCGAGAAAATCCCCCGTTTGTAAGCATACGTCAGTCCATCGTCTTCATAATAAGTGTAAGAGGCCGTCCCGGTGACAAATGCAACAACCCTAAGGCATTCAACCTCTCTTTCACCGACATAGTTAAGCGGTTCTGACAGCGTCACTATAGAATTTTCCCTGATGAGCAACGGCGTCCGCTCAAGCGGGCAGTCTATATAGTGAACGCCCGGCGGCAGCACCGACACAGCCCAGTCATCGTGTCTAAGCAAAGAGCAGTAGAGCCAGTGCACCTGTGGCAGCAGCGCATACCTGCCGGCTGCATTTGGCTCATGCACAGGGGCGGCCATAACCGACCTTCCATACATGAACTGGTCCTCTACATCAAACTGGCAGTCAAAATCAAACATCAGCGGCCTGATAAACGACGATAATTCTGAAACGCACTGCATATACTCAGAATAGCTGTATGGTATCAGTGCATAGCGCAGCTTTATAGCGGCGCGTAAAATATCAAGCGTGGCGCTGTCAAATGCCCACGGCTCCTGCCGCCTCGTGCCAAATGCTGAGTGGTTGCGAAAAAGTGGGCTAAACACGCCAAGCTGCACCCATCTGACCATAAGCTCAGGCGACACATCGCAGCCAAATCCGCCTATGTCCGCCCCTGTGTAGAAAATCCCGGCCATATTAAGCGACATCAGCATCCTGATATGCGAAAGCATGTGCTCCCACCAGCTCATGTTGTCCCCTGTCCATATTGTCGCTATGCGGTGGAGGCCAGCATAGCTGCTCCTGCTGAGCAGGAAATATCGCTTATCAGGCAGGTGTGTGGCAAAAGCGTCAGCCACTGCCTCTGCCATCAGCGTGCCGTAGAGATTATGAACCTCGTCGTTGCTAACGCGGTCGCCGAGATGCGTCCTGTGGTAAAACGCCTTGAAGTATGAGCGGTTATTTGAAAGGGCATTGACCATTTCCTGCAATTGCCGTTTAGGAATATCAGGGTTTGTCCTCATGTCCTCAACAAGATTAAAAACGGCCTGCATGGCCTCAGGCGTGTAAAACACTGATGGCTCATTCATATCGAGCCAAAAGCCCTCTATGCCGGACTCAAGAAATGCGCGGCATAAACCTGCCCACCAGCGCCGCGTCTGAGGATTCAGGAAATCAGGCAGGTGCGTAAGCCCCGGCCATACGGCCGCTTTGAAAAAACTGCCGTCCTTTGTCTCGCAAAAGAGCCGCCTATGCTTGCCCTCTTCATAGAAGCCGTAACCGTCTTCACATTTTACGCCCGGGTCAATTATCGGAATCAGCCTGAAACCCTCTTTTTTCAGTGTGCCGGTAAACGCGGCAAAGTTGGGGAATTTCTTCTCATCTATGGTGAATACCTTAAAGTTGTCCATGTAGTCTATGTCCATGTATATGGCGTCACAGGGAATGTCCAGCTTTCTGAACTGGGCTGCCGTCTCTGCAATTGACACAGCGTCGGGGTAGCTCCAGCGCGACTGTTGATAGCCAAACGCCCATTTGGGCAGACAGCAGGGTGCCCCGGTAAGCAGCAGATACTCCCTGACTATTTCCATAAATGTAAGCGTACGCTCCGGCGATGCGAAAAGATATATGTTGAAGTTGTGAGACGGTATCACAATTTCCATCACATCGTGCTTTGTAAAGCCTATGTCAAACAATATCTCTGACGGGTAATCAATAAAAATGCCAAACGGACTTACTGCGCCACCCACCATGACAAATGGATGGCTGCCATATAAATTTTCCTTATCGGGCGTATGTACAGGGTCATCGGTGGTGTAAAGACGATATTTCTTTCCACGTTTATTAAGTGCGCCGACGGCCTCGCCAAGTCCATAGACCCTGTCTGCCGGGGAAAGCGCAAGGGTGAATACAACAGAGTTTTCGCCAACATTTACATTCATGCCCTCTATGGCATTAGTCGGCAAGGCAGCCGGCTCAAACTCGCCGGCCTCGCAGACTACCGCACCAGTGCTAAACGGTCTGCCAAAACGGTAGAGCCTCGTAAAATTAAGAATCTGCGCGTTCATTATCATGTATCGGTAAGCGTATCAGAAGCAGACATGTATGTCAATCCCCCGGCTTGCCGCACCGCGGGATGGCTGAATCTCTTAGAAAGTGAGTTGGCAGGGACTACTGACATTGGCGTCAGCGGGAAAGACATAGTCTCCCCGCTGATACCAATACCTAAATTTTAATGCGCTTCCTTCTTATCCAACTTGCCCATGAGCTTCATTGTATATGAGACAAGGTTCCATCTGCTTTCCTCATTGAGGCTGTCCTCGTATGAGGGCATTCCTGTGCCGTCAAGGCCGGTCGTAAAGGTCAGATAGATCGCCTCGGGTGTTGAGCCTCTTTTCAGTTCGCCGGTTAAGAAATTAAACGGCAGTATGGGAAAGCCCCAGTCGTCTTTTATATCATTGGACTTTGGACCGTCACCCTTGCCGGTTTCCCCGTGGCATTCCCAGCACTTCATATTCTTATAAACCACCTGTCCCTTTTTCACTGAATCATCTGTGCCAACCCATTTAGGCTTAACAGCCTTTATAGGTTCACAGGGCGGGTCCTCGGCAAATCTCGATGAGAAGGTCTTTATATACGCCCTCAACGCCTTCCTTTCTTCAACAGGCAGGGATTTTAAATTCGTCATAAATGACCTTGGGAAGCCGTTGGTTATCGTGTTCAGAAGGTCATCGTCAGAGGGTAAACACCCGGATGCAGTCGTACGAAACCTGAAAAGACCCAGCGTAAAATCCCTTGGCCGTATTTCAAGCACACGACCACTAAGCTCTTCTTTTCTAAGCACCCCTGCTGCCCCATTGCCGTCGCCCTTTTTCCCGTGGCAAACTAAACAGCGCATATTATAGAGCGTTTCACCCTTCTTGGCGTCGCCGTCCTCAGCTTTCGCCGCAGCCGCGCCCAGAAACAACATACATACCGCTACAATTAATATATATTTCAGTCTCTCCATACATTCCTTCCTTGCATTCAACTATTGTCAATCATCAGGGCAATGCCCCTGTTTAACATAAACCCGGTTGACTTATTTGCCTGCAACCGGAATCTCCTTTATAAAGGACACCACATCGGCAACATCCTGTTTAGTCAACAACTCTGTGTCTTTAACGAATGCAGGCATAGGCGTCTGTGCCCTTCCATTTGCTATGGTCACGGCCAGCATTTCAGGGTCAATCTTTTTCTGGATAACCGGCGATCTCAGGCTGATACCCAGATAGTCCTCTCCGGCCTTGCCTTCCTTACCGTGGCAAACGCTGCAGCGCGCTTCATATATCTCGCTGCCGTGCTTTGAGTCGCCTTTAAACGCCGCCAGCCCAAACGTTTCCATTGGCCCTGCAGGACGCTTGCTCGCCAAATACCCGATTAATCCACTTACTTGCTCATCGCTAAGCCCTGAGGCTGTCTTATTCCATGCCGTCATCTGGGTACCCGTCCTGCCTTCTTTGATGATTGCCTCCAGATTCTTGTCATCAATCGTCTTCAAAAACGAAGGATTTGTAATGGCAGGTACCGTGCGCTTGAAGACCTCATTGTATAAGGACTTAGTCCCATCCGCATGACAGGCTACGCAGTACATCTTGTACAGGGTCTCGCCGTCCGGCTTGGCCATCATGCTTGTATAGTCTATACGCCTGTACTTTCTCGGCGCCTCGTCAGGCCTGAAAGACAAGACATAGGTGGTCAACAAATCTACCTCTTCAGGGGTAAGTTTGACCTTCATAGCGCTCTCAGGGACAATCGCGCGCGGGTCGTCAAAGTGCTGCTTTAACCAATTGTACACCGTATGCTCGCCCGCTACGTGTTTCATGGGGAAATAGGCTATCGGCTGGTATCCAACGCCGTCCAGAGCCTTGCCCAGGTCTCCGCCCACACCGTCTACCTTATGACATCCCCTGCAGCCCTTCTCTTTAAACAGAGCCTCGCCTTGTGCCACCTTCTCACCGCCATTTTTGCTTAACATGGCAATGTCGTGGCACTGCACACACGCGCTTTGAGCATATTTAAGCGGAAGCAGCGGGTGGTCCCAGTGGGTCTGTTCATGCCCGAGGCCATGCGCCTCTTTCTTGTTCGTCGCAAAGCTCTGCCCCTCATGGCACACAGTGCAGCCATACTTGTCTATCGGATGATTGACAAGATAGTTACCGCTGTGTTGTTTAAACGGCAGTTTGGCAGTAGCCATCAGAGGGTTATCCTCTCCGGCATGGCAGTTGACGCAGCGGTCCTCTCTTTTCAGATCAGAAAGATAGACCTGGGTAAACCCAAGCGGCATCGCCATGGCCTTCTTCTTTGCCGCCTCGCTTTTTGCGTTTTTGACCAGCGTGTCTTTAAACTCGGCCTGATATTGTTTCCACTCAGGCATCAACGCATGATACCCCGTTAGTCCTAAGTAAGCCATGACAAACAGCGCGGATATCAGCATTACTGATAAATAAAATCTACTGTGCATTTTCTACCTCATCTTTCATATTATTCAAGTCCATCTATAGTTTTCTCAGCCGTTAGTGTATTGGCCACTGGCTCTTAGACCAGTAGAAACCCCAGTTCGGTCCTCTCATCTCGGTCGCAAAATACGTTAAGATCACGTAGCTGACCAAAAACATAACAAACAACGCCATGGCCCCCATTCTGGTCGAACCAGTCCTCTTGATAGTAAACAGAGACCACAGTATCATAAACGCTACCCAAATGCTGCCGGGATTCACTATTGTTATGACCAACTGCGGAATATCGGGAAACCAACTCCTTAGCCAGCCAAACTTGATCGCGAAGACCAGCATCCCTATGATGCATATGATACTGATTATAAATGACTCTAAGGCTATCCGCTTTCCCATCTTATTGGTGAACCACACTCCCACCTTGTCCTGTTCCCTGTCCAGATAAGGGATAAGAGCCAGCCCTATCAGAGCCGCCGTAGGAAGCCCAACGCCGCCCATAAAGGCCGAGTACGACAGGAGCTCCTGAAGGCCGAGAAAATACCAGGGCGCCTTCGCCGGATTTTCAGGTATCAGAGGGTTTGCCATCTCCTTAAGCGGCGCGTCAACATAATAGGAATATATTAACGCAAACGCCAGTGTGAACATTAAAACGGCCAGCTCCGCAATCAGCAGATTCGGCCAGCTCATAACCGTGTTCTCTACGTCTCTGTCTACCGCCCTGGTCTTGCCGGTGGCAAGTTCCATAAGTCCATATGTCTTGTGTGTCGGGAATATGCCTCCAACCTTATCAGACATCGGCGCATAGCTTTTGTCGCTATCTTTAGGCGTAAACTCCTCCGGCCTCGTCATACCGCCATCCTTTCTGATCCTCCAGAAATGAATGCCTACAAATATAGATATTGCTATCGGAAAGAGCATAACGTGAAACAGATACACCCTGTTAAGGGCTTCCTTGCCGGGCGTCAAACCGGCAAAAACAAAGTCGGTCGTCATAGTGCCGACATCGAGGAACTTCGTTATTCCCAGCGAATCGGTAAGCTCCTTAGGTGACATCATAATATTTGAAACTATGACCATAGCCCAGTAGGACAGCTGATCCCAGGGAAGCAGGTATCCGGAGAGGTTAAGCATAAATGTCAGTATCAACAGCACTATGCCCACCAGCCAGTTAAACTCCCTGCCTGACTTATATGAACCGGTAAAGAATACCCTTGCCATGTGCAAGAACAAAAAGACAATCATTCCCTCGCCTGTCCACTTATGAACATTTCTTATAACCTTTCCGGCAAACACCACATGGTTTATATTCTTTACAGATCTAAAGGCATTTTCTATCGAAGGATTATAATAAACCATGAGAAAAATGCCTGACGTAAACACAAACGCAAACAAGAAAAAAACGATAAGCCCCAAACCAAGCGTGTACGATGGCCTAAGTGTGTTGACATGGGTCTTGACACTCTGTATGTGCATAAAGAAATTATTATAAACAACCGACGCCCTTGCCTTGTCGGTGTCCGGTTTCCCGCCTCTGAAAATAGAGCCTGTGACAGAGTCAGCCAGTGACTTCACATTCTCTATAAATTTGGAAACTCCAGATGTTTCATTCATGTTTCAGTCCTCTCTATAATTATTAACTAAATATATTCTTTGTGCCAGCCGGCACTTCGCGCGATGCGTCAACTACAAGGCTGCCGTCTACATCCTGGGTAACTTCAAACCACGGCAGACCTCTTGGGGCCGGGCCGGCGACCACTTTACCGATTTTATTGTACTTGGAGCCGTGGCACGGGCACTGAAAGCCTTCCTCCATCTCGAAGACCACACATCCAAGGTGCGTACAAACGCTGGATATGGCGTAAATTCCGGCGTCGTCAGAAAAGATAAAGACCTTCTTGTCGTCAAGTTTCCTCACTGTGCCAACAGGGAAATTCTCCGGTTTACCTATCTTAAATACCTTGGAGTCCTCGTACCTGGCGTCAGATTTGGCATACCTGAAAACACCCGCTAAAATCCCCATGCCCGTCACCGCGGCAGCGCCAACGGCAGAAAGAGTCAGAAAATCGCGCCGCGAGACGTTTCCATCTTTGTCATGCACTTCACTACTCATTTTTATACACCTCCTTGAAAGCAAATCTTTCCATAGTTATGGCATCCACTGGACATCTTTTAGCACAGAAGCCGCACCTTATGCACCTGTCCTCATCCTTTATTATTGCAGAGCCGGTTGCATCATCCGGGAGCTTGCCGTAGCGATTGACAAAAAGAGCCGTCAGGGTCTCGCTGGCCCTGATTTTATCCAGCCCCACCAGCCGCAGACAAAACTCCGGACACACATCCGCACACCCTCCGCAGAGTATACACTTGTCCCCATTAAATATGGTATTCACAGCACAGTTCAGACACCTGTTGCCCTGCTCCTGTGCGGCGTCCTCATTGTAACCAGTCTCGACAAGATGCCCTACGCTTTGCAGCCTTTGTTCAACCGGAGATGCCGGGACTGCCGCCCTTTCAAGTTTCTCATAATTGGACACATGAGCCACCTTGTTGTCAGATACCTCATTCTCGCTATACAACGCGTGAGTCTCAGATTGCTTTAACGTCAATTTATTACCAGATATATATTGGTGAATACTTAAAGCCACTTTCTTCCCGCTTGCAACGGCGTCTATAACAAGCTTAGGGCCATAGGCCAAATCGCCTGCCACAAATACCCCAACCATAGATGTCGAAACGCCGTCGGGATTAACATTTATCATGCCCCTTTCCGTCATCTGCACATCCAACCCGCAATTAGACAGAAACGATAAGTCAAACGCCTGCCCTATTGCAAACATCACAGTATCTGCCGGTACCGTTATCATGTCGCTTTCGTCGTATCTGGGATTGAACTTGCGTTCGCCGTCAAACATAGAGATACATCTTTTAAATCTCATCGAGACTACCTTGTTTTCCTCATCGAGATTTATCTTTTCCGGTCCGTAGCTGTTAATCCTCTCAACGCCCTCTTCCTCCGCCTCTTCTATCTCTATCTTGTCTGCCAGCATCTGTTCTAACGTCTCAATACACACCAGAGCTACAGACTTCACCCCTTTTTGTCTGATCGAAGTGCGGGCAACGTCATAAGCGACATTTCCGCCTCCTATTACCACAACTCTTGGCCCTATAGAGACTTTCTTGCCGACAAAAACGTCCCTCAGGAAATCTACGCCGCCAATGACCCCCTGCCCTTTGGCGCCATCCATCGGCAGCATTCTTGACTTTTTCGCACCTACCGAGATGACAACAGCCGAGGAGCTGTCATACAGCTCCTTTATAGTTACATCCTTTCCAACCTGAACGCCAAGTTTAATCTCCACTCCCAAGGCCCTGATTGCGTCTATCTCGGCCTGAAGTATCTCTCTGGAGAGCCTATACGGCGGGATGCCCACGGCACACATGCCGCCGGCTACATTTTCCATCTCATAGATAACAGCCTTGTATCCCATAAGGGCCAGTTCGTGGGCGCAGGCAAGACCGGCAGGGCCGGCCCCTATTATGGATATCGGCTTTGCGTCGGCCTTTGCAATGCCAATTATCCCTGTGCCGGTTTCGCCGAGTTTCTTTTTCAGCTTATTTGCATACTCCTCTTTATTGCCATACATCTCGGCGCCGTATTTCTCAACGACAAACCTCTTCAGCGCCCTGATTGATACGGCGGCGTCTATGCCCTTTCTCCGGCAGGCAATCTCACACGGAGCGGCGCAAATCCGACCGCATATTGATGCCAGAGGATTAGGCGTCCTTGCTATCCAATAGGCCTTTTCATAGTCCCCATCCGCTATCGCCCTTACATATCCCCTTGAGTCAGTGTTGACCGGGCAGCCTGTCTGACACCTCACATTCTGCTTCCAATACTTATAGTCCGGTATGACTACTTCAAATATTCGTTTTATCATCTGGATACTCCTTCTATTATGATACTCATACCCTGTTATGCTTCATTTCCAACTTCGCCGATTGTACTGCAATAGAAATAATAATGTAAATGACATTAGTCACAGCATTCAAAAAAATACTGTATTTTGAGGAGCGTCCCCAACGGGATTTGAACCCGTGCTACCGACGTGAAAGGCCGGTGTCCTAAACCGAGCTAGACGATGGGGACTCATTATGAGCCGCCTGGGATTCGAACCCAGGACGCCCGCCTTAAAAGGGCGGTGCTCTACCAGCTGAGCTAGCGGCTCAACCTTTTAAGCATAACACACATAAATTAAATTGTCAATTGCGGCAGCGCAAAAAAAACTGTGGCATGATTACTCCGGCCGCTAAATCATTGAATTTAAAACAGGGAAAAAGAAGGCTCGATGTGTTATAATCTATCTGTCTGCGACTTTGGCACATGCGGCAAGCCGCAAAAATGCGGCAGATCGTAGAAAATTCTTGTTTTACCGGGAATTCTGAATTGCTTGTATATATAACAAAGAAACTTGTAATGCTTTTGCTGCTGCTTTTAGGCATTACGTTTATTACGTTTTCTATTATTAAACTCTTACCCGGCGACCCGGCCTCAGGGCTTATCGGCCAACACGCCGACCCCGATGACATTCAACGTATAAACCGCGCCCTCGGCGTTGATAAGCCTTTCATCGCACAGTTTTTGGGATACATATCGCTTCTTATGCGAGGCGATTTTGGCCGCTCATATTATACCAACAGGGATGTGCTCACTGAAATCCTGCGGAAACTGCCAAATACTATTTACCTTGCCTCTGCCGCTATGTCAATTGCCGCCATAGGCGGCCTTCTGCTTGGTCTTACAGCCGGGCTTAGGCAGGGCAGCGCGGTTGACAGGCTTTGTACCGCGCTCTCGCTTGTCGGCCTTAGTATGCCTGTGTTCTGGAGCGGCCTTTGCCTGATAATAATTTTCAGCCTCAAATTTCAACTCCTGCCTCCTTCCGGCACTGGCGGCGTCAGATTTATCATCCTGCCCGCCGCTGCCCTTTCTCTGCCAGTTCTGGCAAGTATCGCAAGAGTAACGCGGCAGTCGGTTATCGAGACGCTCTCAATGCCGTTTATCAGGGTATTGAAGGCTAAGGGAATGGGAAGCGGACGTATAAACTATATTCACCTTTTGAAGAACATCTTAATACCGCTGATAACGGTGATTGGGCTTGATTTTGCCAGTTTTCTAAACGGCGCCGTCCTTACGGAGACGATTTTTGGATGGGACGGCATTGGCCGCTTCACAGTTGACGGGATTATGAAGCGAGATTATCCCGTAATTTTGGGCTGCATTATCACGGGCACGTTTGTATTTGTGGTGGTTAACGCCCTTGTTGACGTATCATACCAGATGGTTGACCCGCGGGTGAGGATTATTAAAAGATAAGGCAATGTTTACGAAACTGCCCATAATCGTCTTATCTGTTCTTGTGGCGGCTGTTATATTTGCGCCGCATATAGCCCGCTATGACCCAATTGCCATTAATCTTGACGAGATTAAGTCGGCGCCCTCGCCTGGGCATCTATTTGGAACTGACTGCAAGGGCAGGGATGTGCTTGCCCGCGTACTTTACGGCGGCAGGCAGTCGCTTGGCGTGTCGTTTGCCGCTGCGTTAGTTTCGCTGGGAATAGGTTTTATTGCCGGGTTGATATCCGGGTATTACGGCGGCATGGCTGATACGTTTATAATGGCCGTTGTGGATTTAACGCTCGCCTTCCCGTCGCTTCTTCTGGCAATCGGCATATCGGTAATCCTGCCGCCGACGAAGTTTACGGTGATGGCGGCAATTGCCCTTGTCGGCTGGGCATCCTTTGCGAGGCTTATCAGGGGGCAGGTATTAAAGGTTAAGGAGATGGCCTATGTTGAGGCGGCACGGTCATTGGGTGCGGGCGGCTTACGAATAATTGCGGTACATATACTGCCGCAGTGTCTTTCGCTGGGGATAGTTATGCTTGGAATCAAGTTCAGCGGTTATATACTGACCGAGGCATCGCTGAGTTTTCTGGGGCTTGGGCCGCAGCCGCCAACGCCAAGCTGGGGAAATATGATTGGCGAAAACAGGGCATATATACTCTCAGAACCGTGGATGGTGTTGTTTCCGGGACTGGCAATAGCGATAAGCGCAATGTGTTTTAATCTATTCGGCGACTTCATGCAGGACAAATACGTTAACTATGATAACAGCGATAACAGCCGGAGGCGGACTTGAGGGGGGGTTAATCTTCCCTCATCTTTTCTTCTTCTTCCTGTTCGGTCTTGCAATCTATACACAGAGTTGTCACAGGGCGCGCCTCAAGCCGTCTGATGCTTATCTCCTCGCCGCAGTTTTCGCACAGCCCATATGTTCCTTCTTCGATGCGCTCCACAGAGAGGTCTATTTTCTTGAGCAGTTTCTGTTCGCGGCCTTTAAGTTTGAGCATGAAATTCATATCTATCTCGGCGCTTGCCTGGTCCGTGAGGTCGGGAAAGGATATCGTATCGGGCATGTTGTTCTTTACAAACTCCGCCCCGCTTAACAGCTGCTGCCTCATATATATCAGCCTGTTTTTCACCCTGAGGATAGCCTCTTTCCTCTTATCGGGCTTCTTACCCTTTTTCGCGGCCTTAAGCGGCTTCTCATCAGTTTTATCTGCTGACATCTCTCTCTTTAAACCCCTTTAGCGTTCAAATAGTTACCAACTATTTAGGCATGATAACAGAAAGGAAATCCTTTAGTCAAGGACAAACCAGCAGGCATGAGCGTATTTTTTATTGGCGCAAATACGCCTTCTGTGCCGGGCGGGCGGCAGGTCATAATGTGTCTTTTAACCCGGTTCAAAGAGGGATAGCGCATCTGGGATGGCCGTTATTTCATTGCCATTATCATCCATCTTCAAAAATAAACGCCTTATGATTTGGTAATATAAGTCACTCCTTCTTATGTTTACCCCAATGTTACTTCAGTTTCCATCCAGACCTTCCCCGCATCCCCCACTTATTTTTATCGTGCGTTTGCCCTGCAAAACCTATTGACAAAGCATCAATCATAATGCGATGATAGACGATATAAGGGGTTGCATTTTTTATGTGTATAATAAAACAGAAGAGGAGAGTGTGAATGTCTAAGGGAAAATTTATACTGGTGCTATCTTTGATTTCATTGTTACTGCCTACTGCAATTTTGTACGCCGAAACATCCATTTCTGTCTCTCTCACAGATAAAGGCCTGACGGGCACTGGGGCAGTGATAGGAATAAGCATTGCAGCCTTTGGGGCTTCTATTGGTCAGTCCATAGGTCTGTTTGCCGCATGTAATGCTATGGCCAGAAATCCTAAAGTATGTCAAAAAGTAACGTCTACATTGATAGTAGGTCTTGCTATGATTGAATCTCTGTGTATATACGCCTTCTTGTTATGCTTGGGGCTTCTTATCAACCAGAAGATGTTCTTCTAAGTGCTGAAATAACAAGACAGTGCCGTCAATTGCATAAACGGCTCTCATTTGCGTCGTAGTTAAAGCGGCTTTTTATAGAGTAATATTGGTCGGCAAAGTTATGGCCTTATGATTCAATACATACGATGATGCCTGAAAAGACAAGTTGCTGCCCTGATAAGACTGACTGCAATAGTGCCGGTGCTGCCGCTCTGGCATCCGGCATTAATTTTACAAGTCCTCTGCTGATAGAGATTAAAGAAGTCTCTGCGACACTGTCGCGAAATGACCAGTGGGGGGCGGTTAAGTGTAGACTGACTTCATTTAGAAATAAATATACTGTCACGCCAGGCCTTTATGCTGTGGGTAGGCCGTCTGACAACTCGGACGTGTTTGTAAGCGCTAACTATAAATTAAGCTTCGATAAGTTGAGAAGCGCTCTACCGGGTAAAGACGCGTGGATTTTAGCGCTTGACACAAAGGGCATTAACGTGTGGTGTGCCGCTGGGAAAGGAACT
>JAKOEO010000003.1:32588-34528 GCA_022321325.1 Candidatus Magnetominusculus sp. LBB02
TTTAGCGCTTGACACAAAGGGCATTAACGTGTGGTGTGCCGCTGGGAAAGGAACTTTCTCTACTGAAGAGCTGATAAGAAAAATATATGATACAAATCTACCCCTTTGTGTGCGGCATAGAAGGTTGATAGTGCCGCAGCTTGGGGCGGTAGGAATAAGTGCGCATAAGGTGCTTAAGGCAACAGGCTTTAGAGTGCTTTTTGGCCCGGTGCGCTCAGCAGATATTACGGCTTACATTAATAACGGCTATAAGGCAACGCCGCAAATGCGCACCATTAATTTCACCATGACAGACAGACTGGCGCTGACCCCTATGGAGATACTGCCTATGATGAGATGGTATCCGGCATATGCAGCCGCAATACTGATTTTCTTTGGCTTGCATGGCACAGGTGTCGTCTTTAGGGATGCGTTTTACGGCGGGGCGCCTTTTTTGCTGCTCGGCCTTGCTGCCATTTTCACGGGGGCGTTTATCACGCCGTTACTTCTGCCGGCAATTCCTTTCAGGGCTTTTTCGCTAAAGGGATGGATAACAGGGCTTTGCGCCATGTTTTTACTCCTGAAGTTGTTTGCAGCCATGCCTGTCTCTCTCACAGTATTTGCATATTTGTTCTTTCCCGCTGTGAGTTCTTTTGCCGCCCTTCAGTTTACCGGCTCTACGACATTTACAGGGATGTCGGGAGTTAAAAAGGAGTTAAAGTATGCCGTATTCGCATATGCATTTGTTGTGGCTGCCTCTTTAATCTCGTTAATCATTTATAAATGGGGGTAGTTATGAAGTATTTGGCAGGGGTAACGACATTGCAATTTGATAGCGGCAGATGTACGGGCTGCGGTATGTGCGCCGAGGTTTGCCCGCATGGAGTTTTCATAATCTCGGATAGAGTGGCTCATATAACCGATAAGGACAAGTGCATGGAGTGCGGCGCATGTGAAACCAACTGCGCCTTTGAAGCCATAACGGTCGCCTCGGGGGTTGGCTGCGCCTCTGCAATCATTAACGGCATGATAACCGGTGGGGAGCCATCCTGTGGCTGCAACTCCGGCGATGGCGCTTGCTGCTAATAGCCGCCATCATGGACATTCCTTGCCTTATGGTAGTCTGACATGGCACAATAGATTATGAAAGGATTGCAATGCTCTGGCAAAACGTAATTATGGGAAATTTATTTTATATAATATACAGCCTCTCCCTTTCTATATGGGTTGGCGGGATGTTTATGTTTTCTCTTATTGTCACGCCTGTGATATTTAAAAATAATACTAAAGACGCAGCCGGAGCTATCGTTGGATATCTGTTTCCTGTGTACTTCCCATTTGTTGCCATTATCTGCGGTCTATCTCTTTTGTCGTACCTTTTGACTCTGTCATGGCCATTGAAGCGATTGCAAACTATAATGCTATGCCTGCTTGTTTTTGCCTTTATCTGCAGCATGGTAAACTACATAGTTGTTCACCCTCAGGTTAAGCAGGTGAAGGCAAAAATCCATTCATTTGATAAATCATTGCCTGATACTACAGCTCAGGCAGAGCTTCAGAGGAAATTCAAACAGCTTCACAAAATTTCAGTGCTCTTTAACCTTATCATCCTCATAGAGGGCATGGCCTTAATAGTTATACCGCAGCGATATGGCTAACGTCCGATATGGGAAATTATCGTTATTGAACCTGCGGTCAGGTTGACGTTGAGGGGCGTTTTATGATTTAATCTATTTGATGGTCCTGTCCCCTTCCAGGGGAATATCGGTATTTGTCAGGGAGGTATGTGTTGTGAGGAATCTAACATTAGCGCTGTCTCTTATTGTGTTTACGATGACATGCAGCCAGGCATTTGCAGCCGATGCCGACAATACTAAGCGTATTGCACAATGTATTAAGGATAATGAGGATGAGGACGCAGATGCGGATGTTGCTTATAAGTATTGCCAATGTATGAGCGG
>JAKOEO010000003.1:34538-45560 GCA_022321325.1 Candidatus Magnetominusculus sp. LBB02
AGGATGAGGACGCAGATGCGGATGTTGCTTATAAGTATTGCCAATGTATGAGCGGCAAAATGGGTTTAAATGAAACGCAGTCCATTACACAATGGGAAAAATCGCATCCCGCGGAAGAGAAGGACTGCGATGAGAAGTCTGGCTGGAACTAATTAATAAATCTTTGATGCAGAGATTTATCTAAGGAGGACAGATGAGAAAGGGTTTGATGGTAATACTGTTCGTTTTATGTTCTGCGATGATTCAAGGCAGGGCCTACAGCGGCGATGTGCCAATGATGACCGCAAAAGAGCTGAACTCAAAACTCGGCTCATCGGAGCTGATTGTTATTGATGTACGCTCGTCAGCGGAATATAATGACAGCAAACTAAAGATAAGAGGAGCTGTCCGGGAAAATCCCTTTGCAATCGGACAATGGCTGGATAAATATCCCAAAGATAAAACGATAGTTCTATACTGTTCCTGAGTAAACGATACAGGGAGTGTCAGTTTGGCACAAGGGTTAATCAAAGCTGGGTTTACCAAAGTGTATGTGCTTGTGGATGGTTGGAACGGGTGGAAAAAATCAAAATATCCTACGCAACGCAAGTAGTTAATAACTGCGGCCAGTGATAATGGAATGAGCGTATTTGAGATATTAATGCTGATATGTTTTGGCGCGGCCTGGCCATTTTCTATATATAAATCGTTCAAGTCAGGGAATAACGAAGGCAAAAGCGGCGAGTTTTTGTTTATCGTATTCTTTGGATACCTGTCTGGCATTACGCATAAGCTCATCCACAGCAATGACCGTGTCATATACTTATATGCCATTAATGCTTCAATGGTATTGGCTGATATTATATTATATTTCAGGAACGAACGCCGCGGAAATCACTCCTGAGCGTCAAGCCCCAGACGAAACCCGACATAGTGCAGCCCCGTTATTGTCGGAGGCGCATATGAGCGGCTGGAGCATCGCACATTCTGGGGATACAAAAAGAAACTGCCCCCGCGCATCACGCGGCCCGTACCCATCGCCCTGTCAGCGCTGGTTTCCTCAAATATGGGATCCTTCTCGTCCAGTCTTGAATATGCCTCAACGGCGTATATATCCGCAACCCACTCATCAACATTGCCGCTCATATCGTATAACCCTAATTCGTTAGGACGCTTTTGCCCCACCGCATGTGTCCTGTTGGCTGAATTATACCCAAACCATGCGTAGTTATAGAGGGCGCCGGGGTCGCTTGTCCCCGCGAATTTAATTTTCTTACCCCTGTCTCTACAGGCAAATTCCCACTGTGCCTCAGACGGCAGACGGTATTTCTTTCCCGTCCTCTCACTCAATCTAATCACAAACTGCTGGACGTCTTCCCAACTAACATTCTCCACAGGCCTTTCGCTTCCTTCAAACTCTGAAGGGTTGTTTTCCATGACTTCCAACCACAGCCTCTGTGTCACCAGATATTTACCGATATAGAAATCACTCAAACACACCTTGTGCACAGGTTTTTCATTCAAGTCGCCATCGCCAAACATATCCCCCATCTGGAAACAGCCTCCTTTGACAAACGTCATGGGATAACGACATTCCATAAGGCAGATTCTATTAAGGGCGGCACAATCTTTTTGATACTGAGGCTCTGCCATTGACAATTTGCTGCAGGCATTAGTAACGCAGTCCCTGCTACAGTCCCGATAATCGGCAGAATCTATATTAGCCGACAAATCAGTCAAAGCTGACATGCGATGTTCTTTCCCTGCTTCATGCGAAGGTACAGGAGACGCACATGCGGCAAATGCCGCCAACGATAATATCACAGCAAACCTTATCACAGCCTTCATACCGCACACCCCCTTTAACACTGCAAAGAAATATATCAAACCGTTACTGCAAGAATATCAGTTTTATATATTTTTGTCAATTTGCGTTCTGCAAAGTGCACATGGACAGACAAGCAAGGTTAACTAAGGTCAATTGTGACAACGGCACAGAATAAGCCCTGCTTCCCGGCAGTTAGCTTCGTGACAGACTAATCCGGAACAACCCCTGCACCATGCGGTTGACAAAGTCATCCCACTACTATAGACTACAATTCGCTGGTGAGCTGAGTGCAACTGAGGAGTTTAGTGATGAGGACAGTCTTAAAGATATACCCCGTAAGGTTTACCATAGGTGTTTTGTTGTGTTTAACGCCATTGTTAGTATCATGCGACACTTCCCCGGAAAGACAGTACGCTCCTCAATACGCAGCTACCCATCAAACATCCCGCCCCGTGCTGATATTTGGCATCCACGCTCTTCATAACCCTCAACGGCTTTATGAGGTATACCAACCAATCGTCAACTACTTGAATAATAATCTGAAAGATGTCGAAATCAAACTCGAAGCATCGAGGTCATACGACGACTTTGAAAAGAAGCTTTATAGCCGCCATTTCGACATTGCTCTTCCTAACGCAATGCACATAGTGTATTCCTTCGCCCACGGGTATCGCGTCTTTCTAAAAATAACTGACGATACACAATTTCGGGGCATAATTCTCGTACGGAAGGACAGCAACATTGACAATGTAACCGATTTGCGGGGGAAAACCGTATGTTATCCCGCCCCTACAGCCTTAGCCGCTACCATGTTGCCCCAGCATTATCTTCAGACCCACGGCCTTGACCTCATACACGATATAACTCATATGTATTCTGGTTCGCAGGAATCTTCTATAATGAACGTATATCTTAAAAGATGTGCCGCAGGCTGCACATGGCCTCCGCCCTGGCAGGCATTTGTAGAGAGAAACCCGGAAATTGCCAAAGAACTCACCGTCAAGTGGGAAACCCAATGGCTCGTGAACAATGGAATTGTGGCAAGGGATGATGTTCCAGAGGAGCTGGTTCAGGCAATTGCGTCTCTAATGACCTCTCTTCATACTACACAGGAAGGACGCCGTATGCTTGATGCACTGCCTGTGGAGCGCTTCGTCCCCGCAGAGGCGTCAATGTACCGACCTGTAGAAGAGTTCCTGAAGGTATTTGATGAGACGGTCCATTTAAAATAAACAACAGAGGTTAAATCATCCAAACTGCAATCAGGATGTGGTTTTAAAGGAGAATATGCTCAAGTTCACAAAGATTTTCTGGCCATCGAAGATTCGCTATCAATTGATAGTGGGAGTGGCCCTTGTTCATTTATTTCTGATGACTGTTTTCGTTACAGACCTTGTGTGGCGGCAGCGCAACTTCCTTTTGGATTACAGCCGTAAAGGGACGGAGAGCCTTGCTATGACGTTGGCGGTAAACAGCAGTACTTGGGTAATTGCAAACGACGTAGCCGGGTTAAGCGAGATCATAAGTTCAATGAAGCAGTATCCGGGCATCAAGTATGCTATGATCATATCGCCTGACGGCAGAGTGCTTGCACATGTTGACAGTTCCAAGCAAGGGTTATTCCTTGCGGACAATGTAAGCCTTTCTCTGCTAAATGCCCCGCCCAAACTGCATACCGTGTTTGAAAGTGCCGCACTGCTTGACATTGCGGCGCCTATTACCGCCGCTAAAGGAGATCTCGTTGGTTGGGCCAGGATTGGAATGGGAAATGCCGAGATTATGAAAAATCTTAATATTGTCTCACGCAACGGAGTGTTTTACACCTTGTTTGCAATTTTAGCGGGTTCAATATTTGCTGTCATAATAGGCAATAGGTTGGTTAAGGGTTTGAGCAATCTTGTATCAGTTGTGGCCAGAATCAGAGATGGAGACCGCAGCTTATCTATTCCGATTACACATGACGATGAAATTGCCGATTTATCTGAAGGATTTAACCAGATGCTGAGCGCTATCTCACTCGTTGAAGAGCAACTTCATAAAACAGTTGCCGAACTCAATCAGTTAAGCGGCCACCTTGCAGAAAAAATCAACGAAGAGGTGGAGAAAAACAGGGCGAAAGACCAACTGATGTACGACCAGTCCCGACACGCATCAATGGGTGAGCTGCTAATTAATATCTCTCACCACTGGAGACAGCCGCTTTGTACAATAGCAATTACAATTCAGGATATCAGGGATGCTTATAGGCATAATGAATTAAATGAACCGTATCTGAATAAAAATGTGCAATTATCTATGTTAGAATTACAGACGCTATCGTCCACTATCGATAATTTCAGGAATTTCTATATACGCGATAAAGAGCAAAAGGAATTTAATATCTCATCCGAGATAAACAGAGCAGAGGCCCTTATCTCAGGGTATGTTAAAGATAAAGCCATCATTATTGAAAGAGACATGGACGACACCCTTACGATACAAGGGTATCCAAATGAGTTTGCCCATGTGATTTTGAACATTCTAACCAACGCAAAAGACAAATTTGAACAAAAGAATATCACCGGCGGTATAATCAGGATCAGATTATATAAGGACGATGCCACCGGCAGGAAAATTATAACCATAGCAGATAACGGAGGTAACATTCCCGACGAAATAATAGACCGGGTGTTTGATCCATATTTTACAACCAAGGATAAATCACGAGGCACTGGGATGGGGCTGTATATGGCAAAGATTATAATCGAAAACAAGAGCAACGGCACTATCTCAATCAGAAATATTGATAGATGGTGCGAACTGAGGATTGAGCTTGATTAAATGCGGTAAATGGACACAGGCAGCTTTGCCGCCGGTAAACTTTACGTCAACATATTGGGGGTCATGCTGTCCTCTTTTTCCCATTTCCATTATGTCTCATATCGACGGGCTGTTGCCAAGGCATCCCCCCGGGGATAGGTAATTGTCATATTCTGTCCTAAACCACCTACATAAAAACCAACCCTTCACTGATTGATTATAATATTTATTCATGTCATAATGAGCTTCTAAGGAAGCGGCAGGGAAAATCTGATATAAGAGGGATTTACGCAATGACAAACATGTGTTAGCAGCCGGCGGGCTTGCTGACGTGAAATTATATAGGGCTGAAGCAATAATCCCCATAATTAAACAGGGGAAAAAATACTACGACACAATCATATTTAAACTGGAGGTATCGAAGTGAAACGGATAATTGCTTTAATAATAACTGTAGTGATGCTGACAGTATTCAGTGTTTTTGCCTTTGCACATGATAGAGACGGTCATAACAGCAATAATAATCAGCATAGATCCTCTGTCAGAGTCGGCTCAGGAGACAGCCACGGAGTAAATGCCAACACGAATGGCCGCAGCAGGCGTAACCGCAGCAATAAAAGTGGTAATAGGAATGGCCGTGGCGCTTCCAAGTATGCCCCCGGTCATCTCAAGAAGGGAGCAAACGCCGCCACAAATACCCCAGGCGCTACCCCAAATCCTCCCAGCGCTGTACCCAGTGGTCCCGTACCTGGCAGGTAGAGGATGTCTGGCAATAAGTTAAACGCATGAGATATAGAAAAAGCAGCACCCGGAAACCGCATTAGAATTTTACTCCTATTGCGGTTTCCGGGCAGGCACCTCCACTGTGAACACTGAACCGTCGTCTCTGTTACTGACGTAAATCTTACCGCCCAGGCTCTCTTCGATGATTACCTTGGACATATAAAGCCCTATTCCCGTGCCCTTGTCCTCTTTTGTTGAAAAATACGGCTCGAACACCCTGTCAATTATTTCGTCGGGAACTCCGCCTCCATTGTCGCTGATCTCTACTTTAATGGCGTCCTTGTCTTTATAGCAATCTACACAAATTTTACCGCCATTTGTTAACAAGCCCCTCTCATGTCTAACAATAATCGCGTCTTTTGAGTTATTTATCAGGTTCAGAAGGACATGGGCGAGCTGGTTTTTATAGGCGGTTATTTCGGCAGCTTCGCAGGAAACTACCTCAGAGTAATCCCTAAATGTCTTATTGTGCGTCTTACAGGTTATGGAGTATGAGATCTGGTTAGTTTTGAGCTCAGACGAAAGGATTGAAAACACCCTGGCGACGACAGAAAGCACATCGAACAACTCCTTCTTTTTTGATGGACTGAAGAAGTTGCTGAATACATTAATCGTTTCCGACATGAAATCTATTTGTTCCATAGTGCCGTTTGCGGCCTTTTTGATATAATCGTCAGTGAGTTCGCCAAAGCGGCTTGCATCCTTTAAATCTTGAATCATCAGAGCAAGGCTGTTTAAGGGCTGTCTCCACTGGTGCGTAATTGCCGCTATCATCTCGCCCATGGCGGCCATTTTTGACTGCTGAATCAGGAGCTGTTCGTTACGCCTTAGCGCCTCTACCTTAGCACTGACAAGCGACTCAAGATTTGAGTTTAGTTCGCTGAGCATTTGGGTCTTTGTTTTTAGCTCTTTTTCCATTGTTTTTCTGGCCGTTATGTCGTAGACCGCGGCCAGCCAGCCAATTTTCACGCCGTCCTCACCGGCAAAGGGCGACAGTGCAATATTGACATCAAAGCGCTCGTCATTCTTTCTTCTGAGTATTGCGTCAACCCCTTCGGGCTGGGCGTTACCGGCAAGCGCAGTCTTTAGCGCGTCATATATATTATTCACATCCTCCGGCGCCCAATAAACATATGGGGGCATGGCGTCAAGCAACTCATCCTGAGTCCAACCCACCATTTCGCAAAAAGATGGGTTGGCGTATATCTGCCTGCCCTCTAAATCAAAAGCGGCGATGCCCGCCCTAACGCCGCCCTCAACTGCCTTACGAAACGAGTGTTCCTGCTCAATACGCCTTAAAAGTTCTATGCGCTGCCTGACATCCCTGAATATTCCCTGAAGAACCTTCTTACCGCCATACTCTATTACCCTTGCATTTATGTCAACAGGGATAAGAGAGCCGTCTTTGCATTTAAAATTTATATTAGATATTGATACGTGACCGTTATTAATCACATCATGGAATGCAGCCTGAGACCTCTCCTTTTCAAACTCAGGCATTGACTCGGAGAAATGTCTTCCAACAAGCTCATCTTCTGTAAATCCCCATAGCTCTTCCGCCTTTTTGTTCATACCAATATAAAATCCTTCATAATCAGCAATAACAATGGCGTCAACGGCATCGTCCAACAGATTCCTGTATTTTTCCTCCGACTTTTTTAGCGCCTCGGCTGACCGCCGTTGCTCTGTAATATCTTTTGTAATCTCTAAGCATGAGACAATTGTACCGCCTGCGTCTCTTATGGGATTTGCCGTGTTTTCAAAGTATCTGATTTGTCCATCCGGCAGTATTACTTCCTTTACAAACGTATGCGACTGCCCGTCTTTGTATGACAACTCAACTGGACATCCTTCGCAAACTGAGTCACTGTTTCCAAAGACCTTGTAACATTTCTCACCCAGCCTGCTGCCATACATAGATAAAGTCATCTTGCTCTGGTAGGTGATATTAAAATCCAGATCACGAATGGTAAGGCCGTCTTCCATCGCGTCTACTATGGACTTTAGCGTATTTCGCTCTAAGGCCAGCGACTCCTCCATGAGTTTTCGCTCTGTGATATCCTCGACTATGCCGATATAAACGGACAGACCGCCTCTTCGATCTGGAAAACCTCTTGACCAAATCCATCTGACAGACCCGTCAGGGCGGACAATCCGATAGTCATGGTCAAAAGGCAATCCTTCTTTCATGACACGCATATCGGCCAGCAACCGCCCCTTGTCGTCGGGGTGAATTGCCTGAAGGAAGGACCGCGCATCCTGATAAAGGCTCTCACAAGAAAGCCCCATGACGGACTCATAGCCGGGGCTGGCGTATAATGTCCGCGTAAGCGCCGCGTCGGCTATCCAGAACGCCTCTTTGATATTTTCTGTAAGCAGCTTGATCAGCCCAGCGTGTTCGTTTATTTCAGACTGAAGCTCAGAGGTTTGCTCAACTATCAGCGCCCGTAGTTGGTCATTGGTCATTGAATCAAGCACAGACTCAGACATGCCCGAGGCCGACTGTACATGCCTTCCCGCGGCGTTAAGACTATATTGCGGAGAGTCGCTCATTATTTGAATTAATCTCCAGAGATATCATAACCCTATCAATAAGGATCTGTTAACTAAACCGTGCCAGCCACTAATCAGCCCTCAATGGCAATGCCGAATGGTAACATCTATTTGAAGAAAATGGCAAGGCTCGGGCGTAAAAGGTCCGTACCAAGCTGCAAACATGATATTTCAAAATTCCGTCATTCCGGCTTGCAGACTGTGTCATAATCATTCAAGCCATTGGGCACCTCCATGATACACATATAGAATACACTATTGTATGGAACATGTCATATTCATGTTTCACCCACGTTTCATTCTGAAACATCTGCGTAGTTTTCATTCGTTTACTTATCATTATAAAACCGCTACTTAGCCGCTGGCACGGTTAATGAGACTATAGGGGTATTATGACAGCACACAATATGGCAAAACGCAGGCTGGTGATTATCACCAACGAACTCGGGGCGGCTGACAGTACGCTGTCTCATATGATGGGATTTGCCATTAGTATCTCCATGTCGTTTGATATCCTGATAGTTTGTGACGAAAAGTTATTGAAGGACAAGTCAACCCTGGCTGAGGCGGTTGATTTAGTTGAGAGTACGGGCAGGCGCTACGGCCTCGATGTCTGCGTAGAGCTGTACTGCAAGTCCCGTATCTTAAACATGCGCGATGACCTGAATAACAAAAGGGGCTTATCCATGGTTCTATTAAGCCCCGCCTTAAATAACAACAGGGTCTTAGACCTTAAACAAATTCTGAAAGACGTTCCGGTTCCCATCTGGCAGTATCGCAACCGGACAGGAGGTACACACCATGAGCAAGTTAAAGAAACTGTTACGCGAGGTTAACAAACATCTTGAGGCGGCGGCCATTGCGGAGATGAGAATAGATGTCGCTCGGCAAACGCTGCTTGGTAACGAAGAGGCCATAACGCAGAAGCGGCGCAGTCCCAAAAAGGCCGCATCCAACAGGCCAGTCTTCTTTGACGAGCTGCCTATGCTGACAGATAACAAACTTTTTCCAAGCACCTAATACTATTTCACTCAAAGGAGGTAATTTAAGGATGAACATATACTTACCGGTAGCGCATACCTCGATTAATCTGATTGTAATGCTGTCAATAGGAATCGGCATAGGGATGCTTTCGGGGCTTTTTGGAGTGGGCGGCGGGTTTTTGATTACCCCTGTGCTGATGATGTTTGGAATACCGCCCACTGTGGCGGCGGCAAGCGGCGCAAATCAGATGGTCGCAGCCTCAACGTCGGCCACGCTGACCCACTGGAAACTTGGCAATGTCGATATGAAAATGGGCGTATATCTCTTGATAGGCAGCTTCCTTGGCGGCGGTCTCGGCGTACAGGCAGTCAAGATTTTAAACTCGATGGGCAACATTGACTTTGTTATCAAGCTGACCTACGTCCTCTTGCCATTCACCGTTGGCGGTCTTATGCTTGGCGAGACTCTAAAGAAAAAGAAACCAGCCGTTGACCATGTGCCGCCGCGCAAGTCGGCATTTTCTAAGCTTATGGAAACCCTTCCGTTTCAAATGGAATTTGTAAAGTCCGGCGTTCGCCACTCAATTATCCTGCCGGTTGGAATAGGAATTCTTGTAGGCGTGCTGGCTGCAATTATGGGCGTAGGCGGCGGGTTTATAATGGTTCCTATTATGCTCTATATCCTGAAGATGCCGATGAGGGTGATTATTGGGACTAGCGTATTTCAGATACTTTTTACAGTAATAGAGGTGACATTTCTCCAGTCCTACACTAATCATACGGTTGACTTCGTCCTGGCCCTCGTTATGCTCATAGGTTCAAGCGTAGGGGCATATGTGGGGACGATATTCAGCACAAGGCTCAACACTGAACAGCTCAAAGTACTCTTAGCGTTATTAATATTATCTGTTGGCTTTAAGATACTCTTTGAGCTTATGTCAGAGCCGACGCTGCTGCTGGCATATTCGGCAGGGGGGAAATGATGATGAGAGCGAAACTGTTTAAAACCCTGCTAAGCGCCCTTGTACTGCTTCTGTCAGTTTCAGCCGCAAACGCAGCGCTTAAAGTCCATGTGGACAAAGAGCTGATCCCTATAGACGCCTTCTACAAGGGCGGCTCACTGACAATAAACGGCTCCGTGGACAGCAATTCAGACGTAATAGTGAAAATCACATCTCCTATTGAAAACGAGTCTTTTATGGTTAAGGCGAAGTTCTACCACCTGTTCTGGATGAATAAGGATAAGGTTGACATTAAGAAAGTAAACAGCGTGTACATGCTCTATAGCTCTAATGACATAGACCGCATTTTGTCAGATAATGAAAAAAGTAAATATCTGCTCGGCTACGACGCGATAAGACAAAGCGTAGGGATCAACGGCGGCAGCGATAAGGATACACTCTTTAGCGAATTTATCAAGGTCAAAGAAGCCGGTAAACTGTACTCGGCCTCTGAGGGCAATAAGGTTATCCTTATACCTTCGACAAAAGGTAAAAACTCCTTTTGGCTGACCGTTAAAATGCCCTATCAGGTGCCCATTGGCAGTTACAATATAGAGGTTTACGCTGTAAGCAACAAAATGGTGATAGAGAAGGCGTTTGACGAAGTGAAAATAGAGCCGGTGGGCGTAGTAAGTCAAATATCGGATATGTCTATGACCCACGGCGGTCTCTATGGCTTGCTTGCCATAATAATTGCCCTTGCAACCGGATACATGGTAACCCCTATGCTTGGGATTGCAAAAAAGATAGTCTTTGCTATCATTACGGCCCCTAAGAGAATCCTTGATAACATAGGCGGGCAGCAGCTATCTGCCATACCTTTGCTGAAAGAGACTAATAACATTCAAAAAGGAGAGCGAAATGCTTGAAACCTTAGACATCAAAGAAAGATACAGGATGCAGCTGATAGGGCAAGACAGATCAATTCTCCTTGCAACAGACGGCTCCGAATACAGCAAGGGCGCGGTGAGAGAGGCCATAGCGTTTGCCCGCGAGTGCAGAACAAGGCTGCGGCTGATACGTGTGCTTGAGATTAACCCCGCATATGAGAGCATGGGATTTGGATACTCCGAGGATATGATTAAATTAGTGGAAC